>NZ_JACJJG010000025.1 GCF_016899855.1 Marseilla massiliensis | reverse complement strand
ATCCTCTGTGTATTCGGATGAGTCCATATAGATTGATTTAAAAGTGAAGAATGAAGAGTGAAAAGTGGAGAATCCATTACTTGAACAAGCTGTCATTGTTGTTTGTTTTCACTCTTCACTTCTTAAGAGTAAAGGTATTATAGCGGTTAAGGAATTAAGACAAAGGCCTTGTTTACATATGGATTCTTCACTTTTAACTTTTCACCCTTCATTTTATCCGGTTGATTATCGTCAGTCCTCCGTTGCGTCCCGCCACGAATGGGGGCGTGCGTTGGCCGTTCCGCTCGATGTAGGGTAAGTACAGAGGCTGTCCCTTGATGAAGCAGCCCGTCATGAATACGTCGCCAGGCTGCATTTTGCTGTTGGCTGATTCGGTCACCTTGTACAGGCTGTTGCCCAAGTAGTCGAGGTGTACCAGGCGGTTTGGGCTCCAGCCTATCTCCACCGATGAGCCGGCGTGCAGCTCGTTGCTTATCAGTTGGTTGGCGCTGAAGAATGACGAGTTATACCTTGTACTGGTCTTCAGCCACGCTACGAAAGCCGCGAAGTTGTCGTGCCCTATGCACTGGGCAAGCACGTCAAGCGTGAACGTGCGCGGCTTATGCTTGTCGCTGACGTAGCCCCAGATACGTTTTAGCGTAGACGGCGATACGCGTGTGCCAGTCTTTCTGCCGGCGTACAACGAGAATTCCTCGAAGTCTGTGGTTGTGCCCAGCACCTTGCCGTATTGTTGTTCTACAAGAGTTTTCAGTTCTTCTATTTCTGCGGAGTTCATGTGTATATGTTGTTGTGTGGTTTTACTTCTACGCCTATTGTTCTGTTATGTTTTTGAATTGTCCCCAGTCGGCGTCGTATCTGTATGCCGTCTTGCGGCCTGCGGGTACGTGCAGTACGCATGTCGAGAACATGTCGGAGGCAGAATTGGTGAAAGCCTCCGGATTACACACCGGTGGGTATTTCGCGTCTATGTACATATCGAGCAGCGGACAGCCGTCAAATGCGTAGTCGGAGATGAGTTCTGTTGCGCTGCCCAGCCTTATAGTTTTAAGTTGCGAACAGTTCTGGAACGTGCCGGTAGGAATCAGCCGGAGTTTGTCGGGCATGTCCACTTCCTCCACCTTGCTGCCGTAGAATACGGCTTGTCCTATTTCCGTGAGGTTGTCGGGTAGCGTGAAATGTGTTATGTTGCAGTCCCTGAAAGCGTAATCGCCAATTTCTGTAACCGTTGAAGGTAGTGTATAGTCGCCGTCTTTGCCGATGGGGAACCATGTGAGCTGCTGTCCGTCGGCAGAGAACAGCACTCCTTCCACGCTCGTGTAATTTATGTTTGCCGCGGAAACGTTTATCTCCATGAGCGACATACAGCCTGACGACGGCGTCACGCTTGATACGGACGCGGGAATCGTAAGCTGCTTTAAGGATGTACAGTTGCTGAAAGCCTCATTCTCTATCGCCGTCGTATTGTCGGGAAGGACTATGTTTGTAAGGTCCGTACAGTCGGCAAACATCCCGTAACTTATGACGTTGTTTTCTGTATAGCGTGACGAACCGTAGCTGCCACCACCTTCTACAATGCTTGCATCGGCCAGGTTGACGTCTGTAAGTTGTCCTGGTGTTGTGTCTCCGTTGATGTCTCTTCCCATCATCTCTCTCAGGCAGCGTATGTCGTCACCGTTGATTTGCCCGTCTATCGACAGCGTAGAGTATTCGTAAATGTCGTCACCTACCAGTTCGTCCAGTTCACCTGCTTCTTGTAAAATTATGGCATTACTTGTCTTGAACTGCAGCGGTTCACCTTTTGTCTCGCCTTCCTTGTTTGAGGCGAAGGCAGTGAATTCGTATTCGGTGTTTTGCTCCAATCCGCCAAGGCGCATTCTGTAAGTGCTGTTAGTGTCGTTGGACGTTGTTTCCATCTTTGTTGTCTCGCCTGTTGATGTATTCGTTACGTAACATCCGGTTTCGGTAATATCTTCTCCACCGTCGTCCGTTATTTCGTAGCTTACTATTGCGCTGGTTGGTCCGTGGCTCAATATTGTCAGTGCGCTCAATACAGGCCTGTTGCTGTGTTGCGTCGTGAATGTCATGGTATTGCTGTATATCGTAACCCTACCGTTTGTCCCTGTAAGGCAGTAATTATAAAGAGTGCCCGGTGTCAAGCCTGAAATGCGTATTGATACGTTGTTGTCAGAGTCGGCTGTTGCTGCCGTTTCATTATTCATGTCTTCCGTTTCACCATATATGAAATGCAATTCAGGCATTGGGGTGTTTCCTTTAAGAACCACTGTTCCGGCCAATGTCGCTTCCGTTCGTGTTATATCAGTTGCCTCGGCGACCGAAAGTAGTGGCTCGATATTGCCAGGAACAATCTCGTCGCTGCATGCGGTTAACATGATGGCCGTGATTATTAGTATTGGATTATATTTCATGTGGGTGAAAAATTCGTCAGGTAATATATACCCCTTTCATGTTTCTGGGGCTTATCTTATTTTTATTCCGACGCCGATGCAGCCTTGCCACATTTTGCCGGCGATAGTCATCGCTGACGCGGAAATGCTTATTTTCGCGAATGATACCATCAGACCTATTTCTCCTGCCACCCCTTTGTGGCTAAGGTCTTTGTTGAAAGCATAACCACCGCCTTCGCTGTCGGCAAGTTGCCACGTAGTGTTGCTTTTGCCGTAACCGACCCCTTCAAAAAGACAAAGCGTGCGCCATATCTTGTGTATGGCGCCTGCTGTTACCGCCCAATTGGAGTGGCGGGTCTCCCCTGTGTAGTAAGGTATTGTGCCTCTATCGGTGATATATCCGGCTTCATCGCATGTCATACGGGTGTCACCAGTTGATTTGAAGTCGGTTGTTGCGTGCACGAATATACCATGACGTCGCATAATGGCAACCATAAGGCCCCATGACGGACCGTTTTCGTATAGAGAGGCAGTGAAGAGTGTATGTATTGCTAATGGTAATCGAGGTTTTGTTTTCTTTACGGCAACGGTATCGATGATTGTTTTGGTCAATATTATTGTGTCACGTTCAAGTACGGTTGACGGTTCAGGCTCGCTTATTGCCATCTCGTATGTTACGTGGCTTTCAAGAGGGTACGGTAATCTGTAGTTTCTCAGTACGCCCCATTGGGGGTGCTTGATTGTTATTTGTCTCGTGCCCCGTGGCATGTAAAGCCAAATCTCGCCAACTTTGTCTTTACGTTTGACTATTCCCAATGGTGACGAAAAAGCAAAATCATGTGAAGCAACGACTTTTACCAAAGCGCAAGCCTCGTCGTTTAAATCTTTCACAGGAGTTATAAAAGCGCTTACATCGTTAGGTAAAACCTTGAAACCAGCTACTTTAAACCTGACGGTTACCGAGTCGTTAGGAGGAATAACGTTGTTTTCCTCATTCCCGTTTAGTGCGCTTGGCATACAAATGCCGTTGCTACCTGGATTATTACTTGCGGCAATAGGAGCTTTACCTATTGTCATGAACAGTAGTAAAAGCGGCAGCAGTATGCGTTTATAATATATGTCGGAGCTTTTTAGTGCCATTATTCCAAGTTAAAGTCACCAATGTTAATAACTTCGTTCCCGTCTGTTATGCTTTGTGCCGGTTGCCATGTCCTTACGTGGATGCGTGGCATTGATTCGTCACGAAAATCCCAAAGAAGGAAAATCCATCCGTCATCAGCATATTTGTCACTTTTGTATTTCTGCCTGAGGCTTACTCCGTATATCCCGTCCATTGTCGGGTGGCGCATTATGCTGAAGCCCGAAAATCTCACGTCTATCTTTTTGTTTGCAGCAAAAGCCTTTGACAGGCGCTCTATGTATTCTTTCTTCGTTCTGATGTTGTATGTAACTTGTTGTTTTGACATGTACTTGTTTTCTACATCAGGCGTCGTCTTGACAACGTTTCCCACAATTATTAAAGCGTTCTCGCTGAATAATTGTTTCAGGAAGTCAATGTCCTTCGTTGTGTATGCCATGCGGAAATGCTCGCAGTAATTAAGTATTATTCGGCGTCTTTCAGCATCATTCACGGCTAATTTCCCTGACAGAATCTTGTTTGCTTCCTTGTAAAAAGGATTTCCGCTAACTATTTTTTTCAGCTGGCTGTCGGTCAGGCCGTAATGCGTTTGGTTTTTCATGCTTTTGTTTTCGGCCGTACTTGATACAGCTTCAGGTTGTGCCCCTTTGCCTTGTTGGGAGATTATGATACGTCCCTTATCCGTGTCACGGCTTGGTGATGGCCTGTCATCGTTGATGAATGTCACTACTCCGTATCGGTCGATATAGCCTTTACGTCCAGTTTCTTTCTCCAAGAAACGTAGCCGGCCGTTTCTGAACCTTACATCAATGATGCAATTGCGCACTGGAATATTAAACAGCTTGTTACCTTTCTCGTCTTTTATAATGTATGCTGTTTTCCCTTGTTTGTCAACAAGTACGACAAGTTCGCGGTCTTCGTATATACCGAATCTTATGTTTTGGTAGTTTTCCGGTACGTCAATATCAGGCCGTAGCCATAAGACGGCAGCCATGCTTCCAAGTATGATTGCCAACACGGACAATACATATATTGTTGTTTTCATGCTATTGCCAGTCTTGTATCTCTCCTCCAATATCGATTTTTACTTGATCCGGATTGTCTGATATGACGAAGTTCACCAGATGTTCTGTTCCTGGCTTGAAGTTGAAAGTGCTTTCGTACATATACGAAACACCTTTCATTATGACTTCAATCAGCGGCATTCTGTTTTCTATACGTTGTGGAACGACTATTGCCGAGAACATGTAGTCAGCATCTTGTTTTGCCTCTATGGTGGTACGGGTTCCCCTTGAATATCGTGTTGCAACTCCTGCTTCAAGGTCTATTGTTGCTGTAGGAACTGTGCTGTGAATATACACTTTGGCATTTGTCGGCATTTCCCCTTCAAAGTCTTCCCCCTTAATCAGCCTTATGGTGATTTTGCTCATTATGTGCCTGAACGTCAGTGGAACAGGAGTGCTTGACGCACTTAGCCCATCGGCTTTGGCGTATAGGAAGTCACTTGCCTCGTATCCGTCAATCCCGTCGATACCGCTTGCTGATTGTTGATCGGTATTTACGCTGAAAGGCATGTCGCCGATGGATGTTATCGGTGATATGTAAGGGTAATAGGCATAAGCGTTGTATGTGCCTTCATCCCAATAGATGGTGCGTCCAGCCGTCCAGTTCCCGTTGTTACAGGTAAGAGCCTCGTTGTTTACAAGGTTGCCGCCTATTTCCAAAGGTGCATCAGTCTTGGCAACAAATAGTCCTATCTTGTCTCCATTCTCAAAATCAGTGTCGGTTACCCTTGTCCTTTGTGCAGGATGGGTTACGGCAAAAGTCATCGGTGTAGACTTTGCGTCTGTCGGTATTTCAGGCTTATCTTCCTGTGAACAGGCCGACAATCCTATTATTGTTAACGCATAAACAGCGCAGGTTATTATATTATTTTTCATCTTTTTCTTTCTTTGTCTATAATAAGTTATGGTGCCTGTAGCGTGGCGGATAAGCCGGTTATGCCGTGTTTGTGTGTTCAAGACACTGCCGGCTTATCCTTGCTGAGAGTATTTAATACTGCTAAAGACATTATTTGCGCCTGCTCTTCCTGCCTTTCAATGGACTGCCTTTATGTATTTTAGGAGGCATTTGGTATTTGTTTAAAGTGCCTCCGTTGACACTTGAACTTCTTGTTACAGTTCCGGCGTCGCGCCTGTCGTTGGCAACGAACTCTTCATATGAGTATGTCTCGCCAGCGTAACGCTTTATGCGCTTAACGATACTTTCACGGCTTATCGTGCTGTAGTATGGTATGTTGTTGTTCATGCATGAGTTCTGTTCCGAGCGGAATACTCCTCGGTTGTGCATGAATCCGCCTTCGAAAATGTCAACGATGTCACTGTATCTGTTGTCGAATATAAGATGGCTCCATGGAACCTCGTGCATCTTGCCCGTAAGTGATAAGTTTTCGTACCATCCAAGGTTTTTTGCATTATTAAACTCGTCTGTATGCCCACAACATAAGCAGTTACAGAAATCTATGAACGCATTGTGGTAAATGTACTCGTCGCCGAGCTTGCCGAACCCATGGCCACCCGCTTCGTGTTGGATGACTCCTCGTGAGTCAAGCGGGTAGCCATACGTGCTGAGGGGACAGAAGGCTATTGCCGAGCCGTCTTCCCACATTTGTGTAATACCTCCGTAATCCGTGCTGTTTGGCACGATGATGATTAAAGTCTGTTTTAGGTTGTCTTGTGTAACGGTTGGAGCGTTCAGTGCGTAGTTGAAAATTTCGTCATAGTCAGCTGTTAGGCCTACGCCGCCTGTGTAAGTTGTGTTGAAACGATTGTAACGGATGGTATTGACTGTGCCCACGCCCGTCTCGGTCGACAGGGGAAAGGCTGTATATACGTTGAAGTAGTCGCGGTAAGTGGTGTAAGGCTCAATGCCGAAAAAGTATTCCACTTCCTGTTTTATATTGGTAAGGTAATCTCCGCTGGAAATGTCCTTTGCGTCATATCCGTCACCGAGTATTACGATGTTTATGCCTCCGTTGTTGCCTCTTGTCGCTTTTTGTAACGTAAGCCATTCGTTTTCTCCGTATTCGTAATCGTATTGATTTACGGTACAGGTATGTGTGTAATCCTCGTTCTTCAGCTTGAATACTATTTCGCCAGTACGGTCGCCCGAACCTTTAGCCATTGATTTGATAGTAAGCGTTACTTCTGTCTTGTTCCCGCCGCTGGTCTGCGACAGTTCGCACCAGTCGGGTTTGCTTGCCACTTCCCATTCACCCTCGGCATCGACAATTAAAGTCTGTTTGTGCTCTGTATTTATAGCGCAGGCTGTTGACGGGCGGCATACAAGTTCGTGGTGTGCGGCAATGCGTTTAAACTCGTTCCAGCCTGGCGCCGTTTGGTATTGCGCTACGGCTGATTCTGGTACCTCAAGCGTGAAATTGTCTTTTGCTACGCCGTTAAACGCTCCGCTTTCGACTCGTGCCGGCATTTCTCCTTTGCAAACGATAGAGCCAATGCCAAAGCAATTGTTGAATGCCCCACTGCGGATATTCTCGATACCGGCTGGAATTACGATACCTTCAATGCCTGTACAGCCATCGAAAGCATTTGCCCCTATTGTAGACATGCTTTCAGGAAATTCAATCGTACCACTAATACGTGTATTTCCGACAAAAGCATTGTTGTTGATTGTAACCAATTCTTTAGGAAAGATTAAGTTTCCGGAAAAATTACAGCCGTCGAAAGCGGATATTCCAATGGTTGTCAGATCTTTGGGTAATATAAGGTTGCCCTTTAGGTTGGTATTTGCAAATGCAGTTGAACCAATTGCAATAATGCCGTCATGTAAAGTTAAGGTACCGTCAAATCCTGAACCTTGAAACGTTCCGTTTGATATATTTTTTATTTTTTGCGGTATACTGAGATTACCGGTGATGTCAGCACAATTTAGGAATGCATATTCGCCAATATACTCCAATTCGTGCGGTAAGACTAAATTACCGTAAAATGTTCCATTGTTAAAAGCATAATTTCCAATATATCTTAATTCATTAGGCAAAATAAGTTCACACGAGAATTTGCAGTTGCTAAAAGCAAAAGTTCCGATATACTCCAATGTACTTGGTAAGGATAGCGAACCGTCTAATGAATAACAACCATAAAATGCCTCTCTCGCAATCCTGGTTGTGCCTTCGGGTATAATTATGGAACCGGTTAAGTTGTCGCATTCACTGAATGCATCATAACCGATACCGGTCAACTTATCAGGAAGAACGATGCGTATCAATGACTTCTTGTATTGAAAGGCTAATGAAGGTATCATTCCTTCTATTTCTTCTTCAGAATCTTGGGTGTTGAAATAATTATAATAGTCATAATCGTTAAAACCGCCACTTACTGAAACTTCTTTCAGGTTCAGTGCTTGCAGGTTGTCCATAGAGTCACGCATGAAATAGAAGTCCTGGCTGTTTATGCGTCCTGTTATCTTCAGGTTTTTCACTTGCGTGTAGTCCTTGTTGGCCGCAATGATAGAGTCTTTCAGGTGTCCGGCGGTAGAATTTATGATGATATATTCCCGTGCGTCGGCGTCATGGCTGACAAGGTCGTTCTCCCAGGGCGTTATGCTTTCGCTGATTAGGGTTAAGGTGTATTGGCCGGTATTCTCTTTTTTGTCAACGCGGATTGTAAAGTTGTTCATCTTTCCTGCCACGTAGGTCAAGTCCTCGTTCTTTGTGAACTTATATGGTGTGCCGCCAACGGTTATGCTGAATAGCGTAGTGCCGGCCTGTACGGTTTGCGGGATTACTATCGCGCGCCATTCGTTGCCGTTGTTTGACGGCACCGTGGCCGTCTTTTCTATGCCTCCGGTAGGTGTCACGGTTCCGTCGGCAAGGTTGATGGTTGCCTCGCGCACGAGGTTGGCCACGAGAATGTTTTTCTCCGTCTGCGCCCATTCACCCGAGGCAAAGCCCGTTCCTTCGACAAGCGTTATTCGGGCATTGGCCATGCGGTGCTTCATCGGCAGGCGGATAACGTTTGTTGTGGGTGCCACGTTTTCCACTTTGCCCCATAGGAAGTCGCTGGCTTCATAGCCTCCCATAGCTCCTCCCTCGGATACGGTGCTCTGGTCACGCTCCACTGTGAACGGATAGGCATCTATACTCTCGGGCGAGCCGTAGGGGTAATAGCCGTATACGTCGATAGGTGTGTGCTTGTCTTTCCAGTAGATGTCGTAGGCCGAGTTCCATTTGTTGGCGCTTTCGTCGAAGGTGTGGCGCACGTTGTCGCCACGGTTGCCGCTTGGTAGCAGTGTGCCGGGCGTGTTGCCGTTGTAATCTACGATGTATACGCCAATTACGTCGCCGTCGCAGAATCCGCTGTCGTTCACTCGAGTTACTGCCAGTTGGTCAATCTCGCCTGACAGGTTGATTCGGTCTGTGCCGTGGCGGTTGCCGTCGTCATTGAACAGGTCGTCAGAGCAGCTTGTCAATAATGACAGGCTTGCGGCCATATATAATAATATGTGTCGGCTTATTTTCATGTTATTTTTTATTTATTGTCAACAAGTTGACGAGTTACAAGTTGACAACGAGATTTGCCTTGTTGCTTGCCTTCTTGTATCTCGTCTACTTAAGCTTTTATTCAGCCGTGCCTCCGTAATCGGTGCCGTCGTCTTCCCATTGGTCTATGGTAACGTTTACGCCATCGCTTGTCTTGCCCAGTGTCACTGTGAACCTATAGCGTTTCCCGCTTTCGAAGGTCATGCCTTTCTTGAGATTATATTCACGTCCGTCTGCCGTTACGGTCAGCAGATTGCCGTCAGCCACGCTTTGCGGCACTATCAGTGCCTTGTATCCGTCACCGCTTTTCATCGGCGTTATTGCCGTTGGCTCTCCCGTTGCGGCTACCGTGCCTGCGGCAAGGTCTATTGTAGCGTTAGTCTTGATTCCGTTAATGCGTACGTTGATGTCGGCCTCGGCAAGGCTTTCAGCCGTGAATCCGTTGCCTGGCGCAAGCTCAATGAGCATTTGGCTCATTGCGTGTCGTGCATCGATGATTACTGTGCTTTCCGTTGGGCTGACGTTTTTTTTCGAACCAATGATTACGTCGCCGGCCTTGTAGGCGGCCTCTGAGCTCTGGTCGGCGCTGACGTTGAAGGGCATTGCCTTTACGTCAGTCACCGTCGTCGTGTAAGGATAATATATATATAAGTCTGCGTTGGTCTTGTTGTCTGCCCAGTATATGGGCGTATCGGGTGTCCATGTACCGTCGTAGGTAAAGCGCATGTTGTCTACATGGTTGCCTGTGGGCTTCAGTGTCGCGGGCGTACCGTCAGAGTTGCGGTTTGCCACGTACAGTCCTATTTGGTCACCGGCTTCGAACGCGAGGTCGGTTACCCTGGTGTCTTCACGGTCGTTTACGGCCGTTCCTATGTGTATGGACAACCGTTCCTCCGCCGTTGGCGGGGTAGGGGTGTCTGGGGTGTCGGTCGCTCCGTCATTTCCTGACGAGCATGAGCACAATATAACGGTAGTCAATAGCAGTATCCATAACTTCTTCTTCTTCATAATCCGGTTGATATTAAGGCTGTTTTAGCGCTTTTGTCGTATCTGTCAGCTAAGTCAGAACGTCCTTTCGTATGGTAGTGCTTTTATTGTTTCCGCCGTCATGGAGTTACTGTTGCCATGCGGTTAACGGCTTTTTTTCTTTGCAAAGATATGTAAAATTAAGGAAAGTGGCAAGTTCATAATGGTTCATAACCGAAAATAATGGCTGTTAAAAACACCTATGGTGGGTATTTATATCATTTTTGTAGATTAAAATCTGTTGTGGCTGTTTGCGCCGGAGCCCCCGCCGTGTGTGCCCGGCTTTTATTCCCTTGATAGTCAGCGTGTTTACGAAAGGCCATCTTTTGCATTGTAAGAGGTGGCCTTTTACAATGCAAAAGGCCACCAATTGGAATCCAAAAGGCGCCCTTCCGCAAATAAGCCAAATCAATCTATAAAGGTTTTTTGTGAGAATTACATTTCACGTATGGTGTCTACAAGGCGACGGAAGTCGTCAGGGTGCACGTCGCCGATGTTGCCAATGCGGAACGTGTCGGCCTGTGATATCTTGCCGGGGTAGATTACAAAACCCTTGGCCTTGAGCTTCTGGTAGAACGTGTTGAAGTCGAAGTCGGCCGTCGGGTAGTAGAATGACGTGATGACCGGCGACTGCCACTCGTCGGGCAGCAACGTTCTGTAGCCCAGCGAGCGCATGCCTTCCACGAGCGTACGGTGGTTTTCGCGGTAGCGTGCGTAGCGTGCTGCTATTCCGCCTTCCTCTTTCAGTTCAGTAAGGGCCTGCATGAAGGCGCGCACTACGTGTGTAGGTGATGTGAAACGCCACTTGCCGTGTCCCTTCTCCATTGTCTCCCATTGGTCGTAAATGTCGAGCGATAGCGAGCGGGCTACGCCCTTGCACTGCTCGAGCAGCGAGCGGCGGGCGATGATGAAGCCGAAGCCGGGCACGCCCTGGATACACTTGTTGGCCGAGCTTATCATGAAGTCTATGCCGAGGGCGGCCATGTCGACGGGCACTCCGCCGAAACTGCTCATCGCGTCGACTATCAGTACTTTGCCGTGACGCTTCACTACGGCGGCTATCTCGGCAAGAGGATTCAGCACGCCGGTGGTCGTCTCGCAGTGTACAACGGATACATGGGTAACCTCGGGATGTGCCGTCAGGTATTCGTCGATGGTCTTCGGGTCAACGGCCTCGGTTTCCTCAAAACGCATTACGTGGCAGTTCAGCTTGTAATATTCGGCGATTGTGCCCATACGTTTGCCGTAAGCGCCGTTGGCGGCAACGAGCAGATGGTCGTCAGGACGTAACACGCTGCCAAGCGTAGCCTCTACGCAGAACGTGCCGCTGCCCTGCATCAGCACTGCTGTATATTCTTCGGGGCGGCTTGTGGCGAGGCCTACTAGCTCACGTCTTATAACTTCTACTATTCCTTCATTATAGTCCTTGTCCCATGTGCACCAGTCGCTCATCATGGCGCTCTTAACTGTTTCCGTCGTAGTAAGCGGTCCGGGGGTCAATAATAAATATGGTCTCATATTCTTATGTTTTGTTTTTATCGTTGTAGTTAAAGGAGTTAAAGTAGTTATCGCTCACTTCGTTCGCTAAGTAGTTAAAGTCATTACTTTTGCTGGTAATGTCTTTATACAGTGTAAAGGCTATTGACTTTAACTACTATAACTACTCTTAACTACTTTAACTACTTATAAATTATCTCTTAACACTTAATTGAATTTATGCTCTCTATCAGTAAGGGCAGCTCCGTTATGTCGTCGATTACGTAGTGGGCGCCGGCCGCGTACATCTTGTAGCGCACCGCCTTCATCCTTGCCTTCAGCTCGTCGGCAGGCATAGCCTTGACCTCTTCCTCTGTCAGCGCGAGTTCGTTGCTGCCGAGGATAACGCCAACGCTCCACGCGCCGGCATTCACACCCTCCTTAATGTCTGATATAGTGTCGCCCACTTTCACAACCGAGCGTGCGCAGTCAATGCCCATCTCGCACATGTTCTGGTATATCATGTAAGGTCTCGGACGGCCACCGGGCAGATTGTCGGACGTAACGCAGTTGTCGATAACGTACCCGCGCTTGGCTGCGGCAGGTATTACGACGTCCATCATCTCACGAGTGTATCCAGTGGTTGAGCCGACTTTCAGTCCGTCGGCACGCAGTTTGGCGATAGTATCAACAACACCCGTAATCGGTTCAGAGTAGTCCTCGAGCGTGGCGAACAGCTCTCCCTGGAACTTCTTGTAGCAAGCCTGCACGTCGTCCTCGTTCCAGTCGCGTCCGTATTTTGCCCGGAAGTCAGCCTGTACGTGGTCGATGGCGAACAGGGCGCGTACTTCCTCAATCTTGGTAAGTCCCATGTGGGCACGTGTCTCGGCAGCCGTAACAGGTGCGCCGATGGCTTTAAAACTCTCGACAAACGCCGCAACGGGAGCAAAACATCCGTAGTCTACTGCCGTGCCGGCCCAGTCCATAATGATACATTCAATCTTTTTCATATCTCTTGGTTTGTTTATGCTGTTGTAAGTTCTTTCTGTCTTGTGGCCGAAAGGTTGCCTTCCTGTGTTACGCTTCCGCTTTTCCGCTTAAGGCTGATTACCCTTACGCCCGTAATCTTGTAGTCTCTGTGGATGATATATATTATCGAGCAAACGAACGCTATGCAACAGATTATTCCGATATACACGCTCATGCTGTTGTAGAATGACGTCCAGTCGATGTGCGGGGCCTGGAATTCCTTGAACAGAAGCAGGGCGAGTGTGCCGAGATAACCTACGAAGTCAATTGTTATAATGAAGAATCCTACGTTGCCCTTGACCTTGAAGCAAGCTATGAAACGCTCGAAGAATATTGTCTGGAAACTGAGGTACGCGATGTCGATACACAGTGTCTGCAGGAAGAGCCACGCCGTTGTAGGCAGTCCGAGGGCAGCCCCTTCGGCGCCGAGAAAGGCTATCACGCCCATGCCTATTGCCGACATTATTAGTATCAGGCATAAAGACCTGAGATGGTTGCTTACCGCCGATAGCAACGCGAATGCCGCCAGGAGCACTAATGTGGCTATGGAATCGAGGTAGGCGAAGGCCCATGACGACACGGTACTTACGTCGATGATGCATACAATGAAGTCTTCCTTGATGTCACGCTGCACCGTCAGCAGGAGATTGGCGCCGAACAGCATGATTAGTAACGGCATGAACTTGACGAAAAGCTGCCAGCGCTGGTGGCCGTTGAGCGTCACACGCTTTGTGCGCGACGCAATGTCGGCTGCCGTCGGGGCGGGGAACTTGGTCATCATCCAGCCCATAAGGCACAGCAGTGGGAATGCGAACGCGCCGATGAGCGCGGGCATCCAGAATTCGCTTACGTGCAACTGGTTGAGCGCGTAAAGGCCAAGCGACTTGGCTACGCCAGAGCTCAACGCCATGCTTACGCCCATTATGCTGGCCAATATGTCGGTGGTGCGGCGCCCTTCGAGAAAACTGAAGATGACGCCCCACATACATCCGAGCGACAGGCCGTTGAAGAACAGGGCGAAGATGTTGTACGGTGCGGGCAGCAGACCGAACGCCAGAAGCGACGCTTCGGACAAGGCGGCCGAGCCGATGATGAACTTCAGGCGGTTGCCGGGCTTCAGCTCGGATATGAACTTTATGCCGAGCAGCTTGGCGCAGACGTAGCCTACGAGCTGGATAATGCTCACGATAATCTTGTAGTCCATCCCGGCAACTTCCAGTCCGTCAAACTCAGCCGCCGTGAACGGCTTGCGCAAGGCATAGACAAGCGAATAGGAGAGCAGCGCCGTGCCGCCGGCCCAAAGCACGAATATCCAGTCCGGCATGTTGCTCTTCAGCGTCCTTAACCTTTGCATGTTTAATATTCCTGTATTCATCGTTTACTGTTTTAACTTGTCTTTACGTCAAAGCAAACTTTCATGTCTGCCTGTCAACCTGTTAACTTGTTGACTTCTATGACTTTGACGCTGCAAAATTACACCCTGTTTTGCCAGTAAAAAATGAATACATAATGAATAATATGGGCGTAACAATTCATTAATATTAATGAAAACACATCATAATCGGTCTGTAAGGAAAAATAAATCCCAATGAAACAGATTTGTAACAAGTTTATATAAATAAATGTTTACCTTTGCCGAAAATTATGCTTAACGTTATGGATGACCTGAAAGAAATATACGAAAGAATAAAGTTCTTGCGCCATAAGGGCGTGAAGATGAAAGAGATTGCCGAGCGCACGGGATTTCCGCCAAGCGTTCTGTCGGCGCTGTTCACCACTGTCCTGCCTGCGTATTTCAAGAATATTGACAAGGGCATGGCCGATGACGAGGCGCTTGACAATGCCCTGCTGTGGGTCAACAACGTGTCCAAGAAGAAGCTGCTCGGTTCTATCGGCAAGACAAAGTCGGCATTGTTTGCCATCGAGATAGCCCCTAAAACGAAGGCTGACGTTACGGACAACGTCCATCTTGACATGATCGAGCGTGCCATGAAGGGCTCAATCAACCTTATAACCAACTTCAGCGGGACGTACATGAGCTACAGCGTTTCGTCAAGCTCTAACGCAATGAAGGTCGAACCGTATCTTATTGCCCCGGCCGAAAACGGTAATTACGTTGAGGTAATACACAACAACGCGTACGGTTCGACGCATCACGGCTTTGCCTTGATGAACGGGCTTAACCACATGTACATCATCTTCAACGAGAACAGGCAGCCACAGCTGGCCTTGTTCGATATCTGTCTGAAGATACCGATGTTCGACCGGCCTCCTTACCTGCGCGGTCTTTATACTTGTTTTGACTACAACTACAATCCGATTGCGCGCCGCATTCTTTTCGTCAAGGTATCCGACAGTGTTTCTACCGATGAGTTTATGGCGATGAAAAGTTGCCTGAAGCATGAAGACGAACTTGATGAAAGGGAGAAAGTATACTATAAATACACTTGCGGCAGGGAGGACGTGGTGCGCATGAGGGATATCCCGTCGCCCAAGATGACCGACGACGACCTCATGGCGGAGAAGTCTTTGCTCAACGGTTAGCGTAAAGATAAACGTTGACTTACGTCCTAAAATAATACCTACGGGCATGGTCTGACAAAGGCCTTGCCCGTTTTTATCGCCTCGATATAATGGCGTAAATATCCATATTCAGCCTGAAGACAGGCCGTTATTCGCGTTTTTATTGCTATTTTTGTCATTGATATACGAACATTTAAAGCAAGAACATCATGAAACCTACCAAAATCATTGCGGCAACGGCCGCCGCACTATTGACGTTTTCATGCGGTAACGCCGGCCGGCAGACGAAGGTCGACGCCGCAGCGCAGCCCGAAGGTGTGAAGACGGAGACCGTAGACAACATGAAAGTGATAACAATCAAGGACAACGACGGCGACAAGCGTATGCCCAACAAGCTGTTTTACGGCACGGAAGATTCGGCAAAGGTAGAGCGCCTCTCGCCAGAAGGTTCGGTGCCGTCGTCGGTATGCTGCTTCATCGTCGAGGCCGAAGGCAAGAGGATAATGTTTGATACGGGCAACGGCGAGGCCCGCGGCGGAATGATGCTGAAACGTCTTGAAGAGCTCGGTTTGACGCCCGGCGATATCGACTACGTAGTCATCACTCACTTTCACGGCGACCACATAGGAGGGCTTACACGCGCAGGCAAGCCAGTGTTTACACGTGCCGAGCTGTATGTTCCCAAACAAGAGTATGACAGTTGGCTCGCGATGAGCTCGCAGAACGCCAGGGATGCCATCGTGACAATAGGCAAATACGGCGATAAGGTACACCGCTTTGCATATACCGACAGTCTGCCTTTCGGCATAAAGGCCATGCCCGCGCCCGGACATACGCCCGGACATACCGTCTACAGGATGGGCAGCCTGTTTATAGCGGGCGACCTGATGCACGGCGTTGCCTTGCAAACGCAAGACCCAACGATATGCCCCGACTATGACATGGACCGCCGGCGGGCCGTGGAGATGCGCAAGAAGTATATGGAATACGTGAAGGAGAACAACCTGAAAGTGGTCGGAATGCACTTCCCGTTTTAGCTGATAGGCGCCGTCGCGGATATTTATTTGCATACGTCTTGCGCATCCATTTGACGCTATTTGTATACCGCTGTATAACATCTTGATACTCAATGCGTTATAAAAAGCCGTCTTTTACCTTTTAAAAGACGGCCTTTTAGCGCGCAAAAGATGGCCTTTTGAAACGCAATAGGCCACCTTTTAGGGTTCATCCGCAGTTCGGGTGTGTCGCAATCGTTTTCCCGTTATTCGCTATGGATGGCCTTTTCCGGGCCCGGCAGCAGTATTTCGTTGACTGCCTGCATGGCTGTCGTTATGTGTTTTATTGTCACGCCTTTTTATTTTTTCACCGTTTCACTTTGATATACACTTGATTTGGATTACCTTTGCGCAAGATTTGAGATGAAAATACAGGAAGTTTTGGATTTATATGCCAAGTCGCCCGTATCGGCGGCGTTGGCTGGCATGCTTGGCGACAAGCATGTTACGGCGGCCTATATCGGCGGCGCCGTAGCCTCGTCGGTGCCTGTCCTGTTCGCCTCGGTGGCCCGCACGGTCGGCGGGATATACCTTTTCGTGCTCGACAATGCCGAGGAGGCAGGCTATTTTTACCATGACCTTACGCAGATGTTGGGTAACACTGATGTGCTGTTTTTCCCCTCGTCGTACCGCCGTCAGGTAAAGTACGGCCAGCGTGATTCGGCCAGTGAGATACTCCGTACGGAGGTTCTGGGGCGTATCATGTCGGCGCCATCAGGACAGTACGGTGCTGATTTGCCGGCCGGCCCCGGTGGCGGAAACGGCAGCGCGAAGGGTTTTATGTACATAGTAACTTGTCCTGAGGCGTTGAGCGAGCTCGTCGTGTCTCGCAAGAAGCTCGACGAGCGCTCGTTGAGGCTGCGTGTCGGCGATACTTACGATATCGTCAGGTTGGGCAAGGACCTGCGCACGCTGGGCTTCAACGAAGTGGATTATGTATATGAACCGGGCCAGTTTGCCATCCGCGGCAGTATTCTTGACGTGTTCTCGTTCAGCAGTGAATATCCGTTCCGTGTCGATTTCTTCGGCGACGAGATAGACTCCATACGCACCTTTGAGGTCCAGAGCCAGCTCTCGCGCGACAGGCGCGACAGTATAGAGGTAGTGCCCGAACTTGCCCTGCTGGTTGACGAGAAGGTGCCATTCCTGCACTTCCTGCCGGACGAGACCGTGCTTGTAATGAAAGACATGGTGTTCTGCCGTGAGCGCATAGACCAGATATACCGTGACGGATTCTCGTCGCAAGCCGTAGCTGACAGGCTTGAGGGCATGACGGAAATGGAGCAGCAGGCTGCGATGAAGGAACTGAAGGCTGAAAACTCGCTCGTTACAGGCTCGCAGTTTGCCGAAGAGGCGGTAAGGTTCCGCCGTGTAGAGTTCGGAACAAAGCCTACGGGCACGCCGCAGGCCACCGTCCGGCTTGACATTACGCCACAGCCGCTGTTCCACAAGAACTTTGAACTGCTGGCGCGAAGCCTTGAAGACTATATATTGACGGGCTACAAGATATATATCCTGGCCGACAGCCAGAAGCAGAACGAAAGGCTTAAGGAGATACTTGAAAGTGAAGAGTTAAGAGTGAAGAATGGAGGACAGGTTACCGATAATGGTATTCCGGCAGGTCATAGGGCTTCATCACACTTACCTTCAAGTTCCTCCATCGCGTTCATCCCTGTAGACAAGACTCTTCATGGAGGCTTTGCCGACAATACGCTCAAGGCTTGTTTCTTTACCGACCACCAGATTTTTGACCGTTTCCACAAGTATAGCCTGCGCTCGGACGCTGCCCGCTCGGGCAAGATGGCGCTGACGATGAAGGAGCTGCAGGAGATGGAACCAGGCGACTACATTGTCCATGTGGACTTCGGTATAGGGCGTTTTGCGGGATTGGTGCGCGTCCCCTCGGGCAACAGTTACCAGGAGGTAATCCGCATTATATACCAGAATAACGATAAGGTTGACGTAAGCATTCACTCGCTTTACAAAATCTCGAAATACAAGAGGCGTGACAGCGAGACACCGCCGCGCCTCAGTACGCTTGGCACAGGCGCCTGGGATCGCCTGAAGGAGCGCACGAAAAAGAAGATAAAGGACATCGCCCGCGACCTGATTAAGCTCTATGCCGCCCGCAGGCATGAGAAAGGCTTTGCCTTCTCGGCAGACAACTTCATGCAGCATGAGCTGGAGGCCAGCTTCATGTACGAGGATACGCCCGACCAGCTGAAGGCTACAAACGACGTTAAGGCCGACATGGAGAGCGCAAGACCTATGGACCGGCTGGTCTGCGGAGACGTAGGCTTCGGCAAGACGGAGGTAGCCGTGAGGGCGGCTTTCAAGGCAGCGTGCGACTCTAAGCAGGTAGCTGTGCTCGTGCCAACCACCGTTCTGGCGTACCAGCATTACCAGACGTTCTCCAAACGGCTGAAGGATTTTCCCGTGAGGGTTGACTATCTGTCGCGCGCCCGTAGCGCAAAGACAACCAAACAAGTGCTGGCCGACCTGGCGGATGGCAAGATTGACATAATCGTAGGTACCCACAAGCTGATAGGAAAGAGCGTAACGTTCAAGGACTTGGGTCTGCTCATAATAGACGAGGAGCAGAAGTTCGGCGTGGCAACAAAGGAGAAGCTGCGCAAGATGAAGGTAAATGTCGACACGCTTACGATGTCGGCAACGCCTATACCACGAACGTTGCAGTTCTCGCTGATGGGAGCGAGGGACATGAGCATTATCCAGACGCCGCCGCCAAACCGTTACCCGATAAATACCGAGGTGCATACTTTCGACAAAGAGGTAATCGCTGACGCGATAAACTTTGAGATGAGCCGTAACGGACAGGTGTTTTTCGTGAACGACAGGATAAGCAACCTGCCGGAAATAGCCGGCCTTATCAGAAAGTACGTGCCGGACGCGCGCGTGGCGATAGGCCACGGACAGATGAAGCCGGAGGAGCTGGAAAAGATACTTATGGGATTCATCAACTATGATTATGACGTGCTGCTGTCCACCACTATTGTGGAGAACGGCATTGACATAAGCAACGCCAACACGATAATAATCAACGATGCCCACCGCTTCGGACTGTCGGACTTGCACCAGATGCGCGGCCGTGTGGGACGAGGCAACCGCAAGGCGTTCTGCTACCTGCTGGCTCCGCCCAAGTCGGTGCTTACCCAGGAGGCGCGCCGCAGGCTCGAGGCGTTGGAGACATTCTCTGAACTGGGCAGCGGATTCAACCTCTCAATGCAGGATCTTGACATCCGTGGGGCAGGCAACCTGCTTGGTGCCGAGCAGAGCGGATTCATGGAAGACCTCGGATACGAGACTTACCAGAAGATTCTTAACCAGGCCGTTACTGAGCTGAAGAACGACGAGTTCAGCGAGATGTATGAGGATGAGATGGCCGGAGGCCGTGAACTTACGGGCGACGAGTTCGTAGAAGACTGCGCCATAGAGAGCGACCTGGAGATGTATCTGCCCGACCAGTACGTGCCGAGCAGCAGCGAGAGGATGTTGTTGTACCGTGAGTTGGACAACATCAACGACGACGCGGGGCTGGAAAAGTACCGCTTAGAGCTGGAAGACCGTTTCGGAGCCGTGCCTCGTGAGGGCCTTGAGCTGATGCAGGTGGTGCCGTTGCGCAGGCTGGGACGTTCGCTCGGCTGTGAGAAAATCATCCTGAGGCAGGGCCAGATGCGCATGCAGTTTGTAAGTAATCCGATGAGCGCTTATTATAAGAGCAAGGTGTTTGACGGCGTTCTTAATTATATAGGCCGTAACCCGCGGCGCTGCAATCTTAAGGAAATTGCCGGCAAGCGCATGATGATAGTATCTGGCGTAGCGTCGGTTGAGGAAGCCGTAAGGGTGCTGCGCGGTATATTGAATTGATAAAGGCCGTCTTTTTAATTGTAAAAGACGGCCTTTCGTCGTGTAAAAGGTGGCCTTTTGTGTTGTAAAAGACCACCTCTTACAACGCCGTTTATAATCTGTTGATTGTCAAACAGTTATAGTCTTACGTCTGAAACAGTTTCCGGCGGCACTCAGGATAGCCCGAATGCCGCCGGAATTTAGTATCTATGGTAGTGGTGTTGTTATTTGTTGGTATCGGGCTTTGCGCCTATATGCCTTGTCGGTCTTGTCTTTTCATTGTCTCCGTTGCGTGTGCCCTTGCTTGAATACCACGGGTCGTAATAGTCGTCCCATGAATCCCAGCCCCACTCAAAGTCGTTCCAGTTAGGCGCGACGGTCTTCACCAGGCGGAAGTTCATAGGGTCGCCCCATTCGCTTTCGATGGTTCCAGTGAAGTAGTTGTTGGACAGTGAATAGTCGAAAATGTAGTAATTCGTATCGTCCTCGTATGAATATATCCGTATGTTGCCGTTCTCCACGCTCCACGTAATGTGGCTTGCGAAGTAGTCCCAAGGCGCTCCGCTGTCTCCGCTGTAATAGTCAACCCAATATCCTGTGCCGGTGGCGTAGTAATCAGGGTCGCGGTCAAATTGTATTACTGATTCGTGGGCTTCATAATACTGTCCGTTCCACTCGCTCCATACATGCATGTCGCCTTCCCATACGCCCCAAAGCGTGTCCGCTATGTCGTCGTCATCGGTACAACTTGTGAACGTGAAGGCCATCATTGCCATCATGAATATTGCCGTAAAAGATGTAAATTTCTTCATAATCGTAATGTCTTTGTTAATGTTCGTGTTGCAAAATTAACGTTTTGCCACGTCATTGGCAAATATAAATCCATATTACTTATAGGGATTTCCCTATTTTGTAGATGAAAATGCCCGGATAATGGTAGGGCGGGCGTGCCGGAGAAAAGGAAAAGTTTTTTCTTTTTCGTTTCAGATAATCGAAATTTTACACTATCTTTGCAAACAGCCATAATTGGCAATTAACAAGTTACTAAAAGCAAATAAGATGAAAACAGTTTATGATTTCACTGTCAAGGACAGGAAAGGAAAAGACGTATCGTTGAAAGAGTATGCTAACGAAGTTCTGCTTATTGTCAACACAGCGACAAAATGCGGCTTCACTCCGCAGTATGAAGAGCTCGAGAAGCTTTATGAGAAGCATCACGGTGAAGGCTTTACTATCCTGGATTTTCCGTGCAACCAGTTCGGCCAGCAGGCTCCCGGAACCGACGAGTCGATACATGAGTTCTGCAAACTGACCTACGGAACGGAGTTCCCACGCTTCAAGAAGATTAAGGTAAACGGCGAAGAGGCCGACCCGCTCTATAAGTTCCTCACAAGCCAGAAGGGCTTTGCAGGATGGGACGAGAGCCATCCGCTGACCCATATACTTGACGACATGCTCTCAAAGGAGGACCCCGACTACAAGAGCAAGGCCGACATCAAATGGAACTTCACAAAGTTTCTCGTTGACAAGAAGGGCGTAGTGGTAGCACGCTTCGAGCCGACGGAGAAGATTGAGAATATCGAGAAGCAAATAGTAGAACTGCTGAAATAATTTAATCAGTTAGGATTTAGAAGTTAGAAATAAAGAAAAGGAGTTAAGGAGTCATGTAGTTAAGGAGTTAAGACAAAACCTTTGTTGATTGCTTGTTGTACCATTTTAGCAGCAAGACATTCGTCTTAACTCCTTAACTACATGACTCCTTAACTCCTTTTCTTAATTCATTAACTTCTGATTTTAATAAAAATGCTTATGGAACAGAAAGAACATGTGCGCTGCCTTATCGTTGGCAGTGGCCCCGCTGGATATACTGCTGCCATCTATGCGTCGCGTGCCAACCTCGCTCCGGTGATGTATTGCGGCCTGCAAACGGGCGGACAGCTGACCCAGACGACTACGGTCGAGAACTTTCCGGGTTATCCTGACGGAGTGGACGGCAACCAGATGATGCTTGACTTCCGCTCGCAGGCCGAGCGTTTCGGTGCCGACATCCGTGACGGAGTTATCGTCAAGGCCGACCTGGGCAAGGCTCCGTACACGCTGACGACCGACGAAGGCCACGTGATAGAGGCAGATACAGTGATTATTGCGACTGGTGCGTCGGCTAAATACCTCGGCCTTCCCGACGAGGAGAAGTACAAGGGCGAGGGTGTTTCGGCATGCGCTACGTGCGACGGATTCTTCTATCGCAAGAAGGTTGTTGCCGTAGTGGGCGGTGGCGACACAGCCTGTGAGGAGGCATTGTACCTTGCCGGATTGGCGAAAAAGGTATATATGATTGTGCGCAAGCCGTTCCTTCGCGCGTCTGACGTGATGCAGAAGCGTGTGAAAGATGCCGAAAACATTGAGGTTTTGTTTGAACATAACACACTCGGACTGTACGGCGACAACGGCGTTGAGGGCGTACGCCTCGTTAAACGCAAAGGTGAGGCAGACGAGCAGGTGTACGAATTACCCGTTGACGGCTTCTTCCTCGCTATCGGACACAAGCCTAACAGCGATGTGTTCAAGGCTTGGCTCGACACCGACGAGACCGGATATATCATCACTTTGGCCGGTACGCCGAAGACAAAGGTGCCCGGAGTATTTGCCGCCGGCGACGTTGCCGACCCTCATTACCGTCAGGCCATAACGGCTGCGGCCAGCGGTTGCCAGGCCGCTATTGAAGCCGACAGGTATCTTAGAGAGCAAGGCATTATTTGAAAGGTGAGAAAGTGAGAAGGTGAAAAGGTGAGAAAACACAATAAAATGTAATCATTACTTGCGCTTTCTCACCTTTTCACCTTCTCACTTTCTCACCTTTTATAATCAGTCCTACGAATGTTATCGCCCCGTTTAGCAGCAGAAGCTCGTATCCGAACTTGTAGCTTGTGTAATGAGAGGTAACGTAATCAATGGCAAGGCATATTAACGGAGACGCCACGGCGATGTAAGGCACGGCGCGGTCGTCTGTCTTCCGGCGTGTGAGCAGACCGAAAGCGAACAGTCCGAGCAACGGTCCGTAAGTGTATGAGCATAGGATATACACGGCGTCAATCACGCTCGTGGAGTTTAATGCGCGGAAAGCGAGGATGAAGATGACGAACACCGCTGCCATGATAAGGTGCGTACGGCGGCGCAGGCGCTCATCATCTGGGCGCTCTTTTATGTCCACGCAATAGCTCGTTGTCAGTGCCGTGAGCGATGAGTCGACCGTACTTGCCGACGCCGCGACAATTCCTATCGTGAAAAGCACCGTCACAGTGTCACCCAGATACCCCGTAGCGGTGAACATCGGCAACAGTTCGTCGGGATTGTGGGGTAGGGGCGTGCCTTCTTTCTGCGCCAGGAGAATCAGTAATATGCCAAGACTAAGGAAGAGAAGGTTTACCGGAACGAAGGCAAATCCGTATGAACACACGTCCTTCTGGGCCTCGCGCAGTGTCTTGCAGGTAAGGTTTTTCTGCATCATATTCTGGTTAAGGCCTGTCATTACGATGACAATGAACGCTCCGCTGACAAACTGTTTCCAGAAGTTTTGCGGTGACATCCAGTCGCCGAAGTCGAAAATGCGGCAGTGTTCGTTGTTTGCCACTGCCTTTACGGCCTCTTCAAGGTTCATGTCCAACGCCCCGGCAACCTTTACTATGATAAGCACGAGGGCGACAAGCATGCATAACGTCTGGAACGAATCGGTGTATACAAGCGTCTTGATTCCGCCTTTGCGGGTATAAAGCCATATCAGCAGCATAAGCATTGGCACCGTTATAATGAACGGAATGCCGTAAGCGTCGAGCACAAAGCGTTGCAGGATGATGCAGACTATATAGAACTTGACCGCAGCGCCGGTAAGGTCGGACAGTAAGAAGAAGGCTGCTCCGGTTTTATATGACCGCTGTCCGAGCCGTCCTTTCAGGTAAGTGTATATTGTGGTGAGGTTAAGTTTGTAATAAATTGGCAGCAGAATAAACGCCACCGCGAAGTAACCGAGGATAAAACCGAGGCAAGTCTGGAGGTAAGTCATGTCCGAACGCCCAACCATTCCGGGCACGGAGACGAAGCTTACGCCGGAAACCGATGCGCCAATCATGCCGAACGCCACCATTGCCCACGGCGACTTGCGGTCGGCACGGTAGAATGTAGAGTTTGTTGCGCGCCCTGCCGTCAACCGGCCGAGTACAGACAGTACGGCGAAATATGCCAAAACAGTTATTATTACAAGCATGACTCAAAATTCTTTTTTCAATTCATAATGCATAATTCACAATTCATAATTGGGCAATTTTACGTAACCAACCCAATTATGAATTGTGAATTATACATTATGAATTATTCAAGTCCCCATGCCTTGACCGAGAAATGGTCTTCCACGCTGTTCTCGATGTTGTCCGGCAGGTTACAGAAGAAGTCTATTCCGGTAAGCTCTTCAAGCTCGTCTATGGTCACGGTATAGTTCGTCAGAGGCTCGTCGTCACGCCATTCGTTGCTCATCTGCTCTGCCCAGAAACCTATGGCACGGTAGCCCTGGCTGTTCTTCATCAGGCAGGCCATGAAGAAATACTTTGGTACAATTAGCCTTCCGTTGATTCGTTCGATAATCTGGTCCTCGCGGTCGATGGTTCCGCCCTTGCATACATACAGCGTGTCAGTGCTGCGTCGTGGCGTCCACGTCCTTACCTGCTCCTCCATTCTTACCCAAAGGCCCTCTCCCTGGTCGGCGCCACTGCTGGTGTAGCCGTTGAATTTATGGTATTGCGGCTGCATGTTGGTAAGGTAAAACGTCTGGTAATTGGCGTCATACGAGTATTTTCTGTCCGCGTTGGGGCAGATATGGCCGTGCTCGTAGCCCGAGCCATAATAGTAGTCGTCTTGCCAATAGCTGCCGGCAGGCAGGTTTTCGGTGTCGTTCATATATCCGTCAACCACTCTGCTGTAACTGCCCGAGTATCCTTGGTGCATCTGGTAGCACGACCAGCGCTGCGACTTCTTGTCGCAGTCCCATTCAACGGCGTAGTTCACGCGGTCGGCGTCATACGACCGAGTGCTCGTGCGGTACACTATCACAACGTTGTTGCCGTCGTCCTTAAGCTTCGGAAACTCCAGGCGGGCCACTGCCGGTTCGTCGGTCACGATGTTCATGTTGGCGTTAGGCCCTGATTCTCCGGAGCCACCGCCCTCGTCATCGTCGTTGCTGCATGATGAAAATGCCGTTGCCGACAAGAGCAAAAGTAGTAGATAATATAGCTTGTTTGTCATCTTGGGAAATAAAAAATAAACTTTTTGGAATAAAAAATGCGTTCGGACGTATATGCGACTACGTCTGAACGCATTTTATAGCTTCATTGAATAATATGTAAATATATTATTTGCGCGCCTTACCGTAGCGGCTCATGAACTTGTCTACGCGACCCGCAGAGTCAACGAGCTTGCTCTTGCCCGTGTAGAACGGGTGCGAAGTGCTTGAAATTTCGACTTTTACCACTGGGTAAGTTTCGCCTTCAAATTCTACTGTCTCTGTACTCTTGCATGTAGAACGTGTAAGGAACATATCGCCGTTGGACATATCCTTGAATACGACGGGGCGATAGTTTTCGGGATGGATTCCTTTTTTCATTTTAATGTTATGATTGAATGTTAATTTAATTTGTCGCAATTACTTGCTTTTGGGGTGCAAAGTTACCACTTTTCCGGCTAACGGCAAAATTTATTTGGATGTTTTTCTTTACAGTATTTATATATACCTTGTTTTCTTGCGGAAAATCAGTCTTTTACTATATCAGTAAAGTCAGACCAGTCTTCAACCTTGAATCCACGAATGTCTCTTACAGACTTTTTGAACCAGTCAACGCTTTTCAAAAGTTGTATTGCCTTGAACAGGTTGGCCATGTTGTCGCTTTCTGTAAGGTAAACGCTGCCTTGCGCATTGTAAAAACCACACGTACGTAACATTTTATTTATTTCAAAATAAGCATTGTTATACGGCTCTCCATAATATTTACGGAGACTGGATATGCTCATGTCAAAGGCTATCGCAAACATTTTATACTGTTTGGAAATACTTGATTTGTCCGAAGAATATACGTCCCAGCTCGTCTTTTATTGCTACGACAAGCCCTTTGAATGGATTATGTTCAATATCTATTACTGAGCCAATAACCCATGCGTCCAGCCCTGTCAACTGCGGGTCTGCCTTCATCTTGTCACCGATTTTAGGTTCCATAACGTTGTTCATTTATCTTTTATTGTTTTACAAAGTTAAGTGTTTTGTATGAAAATACAAAGCGTTGGCATGAAATAATTATTGTTTTTATAGTTATGGCTACTGGTCGAAGACCGTAATATGCGTACGTTTATTCTGTATAACAAAGCATTAAAACTCTTACTGGAAATTGGGCGTTTCCCACCTGTTTCCCAAAAGACGGCAAATTGCGTTGTAAAAGGCCATCAATCGCAAGCTAAAATGCCGCCTTTCGCATTGCGAAAGGCGGCATTTGGGAAAGTGTCTGATTATCAATGAGTTATTGATTAGACATTTAATCAGCTTTACATTGTGACTGTTTATTCGATAATTACAGTTGAACCCGTTGTTAACTTGAAATCATCAACCAAGAAGTCATTACCGGGGTTCTTTGCATTCATCATGAGTACATTGTAAATTCCGTCAGCATCAATGGTGAATGTATAAGTAACTTTCATCCATTCCGTGTTGGGTATATCGTTCACATAGTCGCCATATTTATAGTCGTCGCCGCTCAAAGACGAGCCGTCTTCATGTGCAATGGCATAGCCAGGCCTTAAAGAGGCACCCTCAGAAGTCAGCGCCTTGACATAAAACTCCATCGTGTACTCGCCCGCCTTGAGTTCAAGTTCCTTGTAAGCCAAACGCTTGTTGGCGCTTGATGAACCGCCTACACACACGGAATATGTGCCGCTGTGGGCATCGGTACTCTGCGTGAGTGTCGCGTTGCTAGCCGAATTTGCAGACTTCCAGTTATTAGGCTGTCCGCCAATCCAGCACTCAAAGTCGCCATTAAGCGCATTGGGGTCGCCTACGTCCTGGCTGCCACCACCTTCACCTTTTGTCCATGAATACAGATAGCTTTGATTCATGGCCGTTTCTGGTGTGTTACCACGGTAATTTGTAACTTTCCCATATACAACAACTTCATCACCAACATTAAGCAAGTCTCCGGATGTATACTTCTCATTATTCAAATAATTTGAAGCATAGACATAGAATTGGTTTCCGCTATTTTCACTGTCGAAAGTACCGTCTACAGAAATGTAATAATCAGCAGTTTTGTAATTACTGTTGTAGTTGTTCCTGATTTGTGATATGATTCCCTTGATATACACTTCGTTCTCAGAAACTTCATCTGCCCCAAGGGCTGCTGCATACTGGTAAGCAGCAGGAGCATTGAACGGATTTTCAAGTGTTCCGTCGCCCTCGGGCTGACCCGGTGTTGGCTCGTCACCGCCTCCGCCTTCACCTGTTTGGCCGTTGAGGTAAACGAGATAAGCGTTATTCTGGTCGGTCTCTATCGTTCCGTTGTAGTTAGTAACGGTACCATATACCACTACAGAGTCGCCGAACTCAAGAATATCTTGGCCTTCTTGCCATTTCTTATTGTCAAAGTAATTCGCACGGTAGACAAGAAACGTTGTGTTAGAATCCTCATTGTCTGCAATCGTGAATGTAGCATTACCATACGGAGTGCCACTTGGACCCAATGAATTATAATTCTCTTCAATGCCAACCACAACACCGGTGATGTATACTTTGCTTGGTAAGTCCTCGCCACTCTCCAATGCTCCGGCAAGTTCAAGTATCCTTGCTACGTTGTAGGGGCTTTCGGCCGTACCGTCACCGGATGGCTCTATTACGATAGGTTCGTCCGAGGGGTTGTCGTTCGGGTCGTCGTACGGTGATGGTACGTCTTCGCAACTCGTGAATGTGAACGCCGCCATAGCGATGGCGAACACTGAATATAATATCTTTTTCATACTTAAATATTTTCTTTTGTTTGATGAAAATGTTGTTGTTATATGCTTTATTCAGCTTGTTTGAAGTCGCCGTCCTGACGCATGAGGATTTGCCATGTGTCACGGTAACGGGTAAATATGCCCACGATGTCAACCTTTCCTTCCGGCATTGCAGTACCGGCAAAATCGGCGTAAGTGCTCGTACGCACAACAAGCTTTGTCGTTCCGCTGACCATGCGGTTTACAGCGTTGCCCGATGTTGCAGCGTCAGCAGGCGCGAAAGTTCTTTCGCCGTTAGCCTGAGGCAGCGTTATTCCGCGTACAACCATCAGCCTCCCGCAGTTCTCTTCCATGTATTCAGTGTCGTCCACCTTGCTCATGTCAAACTCGAGAGTGTCCACTTTTGAGGCGTCTGCTTCGCCGAGTAGCTTGAAGTGCTCGTTCCACAGAGTATGGCTCATGCGGCTTGGCGATGTGTATCCGCTGTTGCTGGTGTACGGAGTGCCTATTTGCGGCTGGTTGCCGTAAGTTCCTATATAAAGGTCTTTCAGGTCAACGAGAATCTCCTGGCCAACAGGCAGATAACTCCAAAGGCCTCCGAAGTTGATGCATATAAGCAATGCGCCCGTTCCGTCGTCAACGGCAATCTGGTTGTAGATGTTTCCTCCGACGTCATTTCCAGTTACGCGAGCCTTTATTTGCACGTTTTCCGTTATGCGTGCTGTGTCAGTCTGCTCCTGCAGAGCGAACGAGTACATGTCTTTCAGCTCGGCAATTGTCACGACGTTAGTCTCCTGCAGGTCGTTATTTCCGTACGGAGGGATGTCGCCGGTAGGGTTATCCCAGTCGTCATCCATGCATGAGTTCACGGATAATCCGAGCAGGAGAGCCGCCATTACTAATTTTATATACTTAAAGTTTTTCATCTTCTTATGTGTTTAGAATCTGTAAGTGATGTTCAGCATACCGTTCGTTCCGTAAGCGTAGAACTTCATCGGGTTCTTCGAGAAGCGGTATGCGCGTATGTTGCCAGAGCTTGTATAGTCGCTGCGGCTCTGTTCGTAACCACCTGTACAGAGGTTCTGGTTGTTGAGGATGTTGGTCACCATAAGGTTGATTGACAGCATGCCGCGCTTCAGGTAGATACTTCTTCCGATAGAACCGTCGAGCATAAAGCCTCCATGTCCTTGTGCTTGTTCAACGGCAGAGGGCAACGGTTGGTCATTGTCTCCCCATATTTGCTCTCCCGTTGCGTTCTGGCGTGCGGTCAAGGTGCTTTCATAACGGAAGCTCGGAGAGTATGAAAGATAGATTCTGTCATAGTAATTGCAGTTGAGGTCGATATACCAACCGCCGCTATGGTAGCTAAGACCGAGGCTGGCTGCGGTGAGCGGTGTGCCTGAGTCGCGCATACCTTTATTATATACAATCTCGTCGGTGTACTCGGCGCTGGTAGAGTTCATGTAGCGTACGTTTGAGTTGTTGATTATCTTGGCGTCGCTGATTGTTCCCAAGAGGTTGATGTCGAACGCGCTGGTAACCTTGAACTTCAGTCCTGCCTCAAGACCGTAGTAATGCTTCTTGATATTTGTGAGCGATACGTACGAGAACGAGTTGATATCGTCGAAATAGTAGTTCTGCCAGTCGGTTACGTTCGTCATTCGGCTGTAGTACGCGTTGAAGTTGGCGTGGAGCCATGATGTCTGGAACTGGTAGCCAATCTCCGTGCTGAATATGCGCTCGTTCTTGAGGTTTGTTACGAAGTCGTTGTTGATTTCAGGCGAAGCGAATGCCGTGCGTGCCTGTGGTGCGCGGTGCTCGTATCCGATACCGAATGTCAACGTGTTGCCGCGTCCGAGGTTGAAGCTTGTGTTGAGCTTGAATCCTCCGTCCAAAAATTCTGCTGTCTTGCTCTTGCCGTATGAGTTGTTGGCGGCAAGTCCGTTACGCATCTTTCCGTCACGTTGCATTGACGTGTAGCCAAGCTTCGCGGCGATGGTATAGTGCAGGATTCCGTAATTCTGGGTGTAGCTTGACCACAGCTTAGCGTTGTTTACGAGCAGGTTGTAGTCGTAACCGAACTTGTCGCCCTCGCGTACAACGGCGTCGCGGTTGTTCAGGTCGTACTGTATTTCGTCCGAATTGCGGTCGTAAGTGCCAAGTGCGTAGGTGTTGATGTTGTGGTATGTGTCGGCTCCGAGGAGGTCTTCCATTGTCTGGTAGTGCATTCCCTTGTTTGTTGCTGCCACGATACCGAGGTTCCACTGCTTGTCCTTACCCAGTTGCTTGTTGAGCGTAGAAGCAAGGGTAAACGTCAGAGCGTCGTTGTGCTTGGCCTGGATGTAGTATATAGCGTCCTGTCCTTGCGCAGAGGCTTGCTCGTTGGAGTAGTACAGGCGGTCCCAGTTTATCTGGCGGTTGGCCTTTGAGCTGGTCCAGAAGTCGTATGCACGGTTCCAATCCTCAAGTGCTTGCGGTGTACGGTTTGCCGTATTTGTCTCGTCCCACACGTCATAGTAGCTGCTGGGCATGTTCTTCCAGTAACTTGGGTGGGGGTTACTTCCGTTGTTATAGTTCAGCTTGGTGCTCTCGTACATGGTGTATTTGCCGAGGAGTGAAGTTGTAAGTTTCGTCTCGTCGTCTATTTTCCAGTCCCATGTGAGCAGGGCTGTGGGTGAATAGTCGTGCACTACTCGCGAGTTGCGTTTCTTTCCGTTCTGGTATCCCCAGTAAGGGTTGTAGTAACGGTCGTTGGCCATCCAATACATCTCGTCAGTGCCGGCGCCCTGCGAAGCGCGCTCGGTGGGGTTGCCCCATGTCACGAGAGACAGCGAATGGCTGCCGTCGCCGAATACTTTTTGGACGCCGAGGAAGTATGAGAGCGAGTTATAGAACGTTCCCTCGACGTATCCCTCGTTGGCCCAGCGGTAGGTGATGTTGCCCGAGAAGGCCCACCCCTTGCTGTTAAGTCCTGAGTTGAAGGTGTACATTCCGCGCAGGGTGTAGTTGCGGTTTGCGCCGCTCAGTGTTATCCTGTGGCCTGTGGCCATGGCTGCCGGGCGGAAGTTGTAGTTGTTTGAACCACCCATCGCCGTCATGGAGAAGTTGTTGTCCTCGAAGGGCAGGGCAGATTCCATGTTACGTGTCTGCTGGTTCAGTCCGCCTACCCATGAATAGCGGAACTGCCCTGACTCCATGTCGTTAATCGGCGCCCCGTTGATGTAGATGTCATTGTACCTTTGGTCGAATGCACGGTAACGGAAGCGCATCGGCGAAAAGAGGTATCCCACCTCGCTTGCGTAGATGTTCGAGTTGGAGTTGATGATCGACACGTTCTGCGACATGTCGTCGTCCTCACCCAACTGAGCCTCCGTGAATGTGAATGCCGACTCGCTCATGACGGCACTCTTTAGCCCTATGGAGTCGCTCTGGGCCAGCGCCCAAGGCGAGTAGCACAAGGCCATCACTGCTAATTTCAGCTTTTTTTGCATAATAATATGTTTTGATAATACTTGTTGCAAAGTTAACAGAATTTAGATAAACATCAAAGTAAAATGCAAAAATTCGTTTGACAACGTTCTTTTTTAACATGTTTGTATTATCACTTGCGGTATGTCAGGGCGCAGGCGGTGAGGCTTTGTCATGAGTATGCGGAGCTGTGAAAATGCTGTTTGTAACTCATTGAATATCAATTGGTTATACTGTGACTGCGTAAAAGGCCGTCTTTTGGACGATAAAAGACGGCCTTTCGTCGACTGAAATGCGGCCTTTTGCGATGTGAAAGACGGCCTTTCGCGTTTTGGATGGATGTAGGCGTGGTTTATGTAAGATATCTTCTGGCGTTTTTTCGGTTTATCGGCAATTTTTGTTTTATAGGTATACATTAAATACCTGATTCTAAGAGGTTGCCTCGCAGGCTCGCAATTCAACAGTTCGAGTAATACAGGCTGTTTGTTTTTTACTTGCCGATTTTTAATTGCAAGCCTGCGGGCCGTTTGTTTCAACGCTGTTTCCGTGCGGTTGCAAACATGTTATCGTGCCGACGCAATGAACAAAAAACGGTGTTTTGTTTTGTGTTACGCCCGATTTACACTATCTTTGCAGAAAATGTTTTGCTAATCATGAAGAAATTAACACTGTTTTTCATACTGCCGTTGTTACTCGTGGCAGTTTGTGGTCATGCGCAAAGGAAGTATTCTGTTTATGCCGTAGGTTTCTATAATCAGGAAAACCTTTTCGACACGTGCCATGATGAAGGCAAGAACGACAGCGAGTTCCTGCCTTCAGGTTCGTACCGTTGGAACGGGTTGAAATATACACACAAGCTGCGTAACATGGCCCGGGCGCTTGCCGACATGGGCACTGACGTGTTGCCGAAGGTGGGCTGTGCTGTAATAGGACTGTCAGAAGTCGAGAATGCCAAGGTGCTTGATGACCTTACGGCGCAAGAGCCTTTACGCGCGCGTGGATATAAATATGTACACGTGGAAGGTCCCGACAAGCGCGGAATAGACTGCGCCATGCTGTATAATCCGTCGTTGTTCAAGGTCGTTGACGTTAAACTTGTGCCCTATGTTCCGGACGAGTCGATGGCGAAGGACTATTGTACCAGGGGATTCCTTACCGTAAGCGGCGAGTTGGCCGGTGAACCCGTTGCCGTTGTAGTGTGCCATTGGCCCAGCCGCTTTGCCGGTCCGTCATACCGGGAGAGGGCTGCCGAGCTGGTGAAAAACCTTAAGGACTCGTTGCTTAACGTAAATCCGGACATGAAGGTGATGGTGATGGGCGACATGAACGACGACCCGACCAACAAAAGTATGAAAGACGTGCTGCGGGCTAAAGCCGACGCGAACAGCGTAAACGAAGGCGACATGTACAACCCTTGGTACAACATTCTTGTGAAACAAGGTACTGGTACGTTGTCATATCAAGGCTCTTGGAACCTCTTTGACCAGATTGTCTTGACACCTAACATGGTAAACAAGAGCGGTAAACGTGACTTCTCCACCCTGAAATATTGGAAAAACCAGATATTCCGCCGTGATTATCTCATCAATACCGAAGGGCGTTACAAGGGTACTCCCAAGCGTACGCATGCAAGCGGGATATGGCTTGACGGCTTCAGCGACCACCTTCCCGTAGTGGTTTATCTCGTCAAGGAGCAGCAATGAACGACGTTGAACAACATCCTCTCGAGCCTTTTCTGCCTGAAGGGGCTCGTTTGTTAATGCTCGGCAGTTTCCCGCCGTCGCGGAAGCGTTGGTGCATGGATTTCTTCTATCCTAATTTCATCAACGATATGTGGCGTATCTTCGGGCTCGTGTTCTTTGGTGACAAGGAGCGTTTTGTCGACACTATGGCGGGCAAGTTCCGCCGTGAAGACATCGTAAGGTTTCTTACCGAACGGGGCATAGCCTTGTATGACACGGCGTGTGCCGTGAGACGGACAAAGAATACGGCGTCTGACAAGGACCTTGAAGTCGTGACCGCCACCGATCTTAACGCCCTTTTGCGCCGTATTCCGGAATGCGTGGCAGTGGTAACTACAGGACAAAAAGCCACAGACGTGTTCACAACCCATTTTGGAATGAAGCAGCCAAAGGTGGGAACGTCGGAGCCTTTCACTTTCGACGGACGTGACATGCGGCTCTACCGTATGCCAAGCAGTTCGCGGGCGTACCCGATGAAGGTGGAGAGAAAGGCCGCGTTCTACGATAACATGTTCTTGGAATTGGGAATCAAGAGCCTTTAGAACTAAGAGTTGGGAGTTAAGAATTAAGAAAGATTGCTGTCATCCTGCGTTTTTCTTATTCGGCTCATCTGGCCAATCAGGCCTATATAATTAACTAAAAACCATGAAAATATGACAATAATAGGAATTGCAGGTGGTACCGGGTCAGGCAAGACCACCGTTGTAAGGAAGATAGTTGAGGCCCTGCCGCCACATCACGTCGTTGTAGTGCCGCAGGACTCATATTATAATGACACGTCGGCGATGACGGAGGAAGAACGCCACGCAATCAACTTTGACCATCCTGACGCCTTTGACTGGAAACTTCTTATAAGGCAGGTGAGCGAGCTGCGTGCCGGTAAGTCAATTGAGCAGCCTACTTACTCTTACCTGCTTTGCAACCGTTTGAAAGAGACGGTGCATATAGAACCGCACCCTGTAATCATCATTGAGGGTATAATGACACTGCTGAACAAGAAGCTGCGCGACATGATGGACCTGAAGATATATGTTGACACTGACTCCGACGAACGCCTGATACGCAACATACAGCGTGACGTTATCGAGCGTGGGCGCACCGTTGATATGGTTATCGACCGTTATCTTAAGGTGTTGAAACCCATGCATGAGCAGTTTATCGAGCCCACAAAGAAATATGCCGACCTGATAATACCGCAGGGAGGTGAGAACCATACGGGTATCGACATCTTGTGTAAGTACATCGAAGGGGTGGTAAAATAGTATTTGAAGTTAAAG
>NZ_JACJJG010000259.1 GCF_016899855.1 Marseilla massiliensis | reverse complement strand
ATCTACATAACCAAGGGAACTGCAAAGACCTATCCCTGCATGGTGGCTCATCTTGACCAAGTGCAGAAATACCATCCTACAGACTTCACGGTAATCGAGACAAAGGACTTATTGTTTGGCTACAGTCCCAAGGAAAGGAGTTTTTGCGGTCTTGGTGCTGATGATAAGAACGGAATTTGGCTATGTCTTCAATGTCTCCAGAAGTTTAACGAAATAAAAGTTGCATTCTTTGTATGTGAGGAAGTTGGTTGCATCGGAAGCTCAAAGGCAAACATGGATTTCTTTAACGACTGCCGCTTTGTAATACAGCCGGACAGAAGGGGAAAATCAGACGTAATAACACAAATTGGATTCATGGACATTTGCTCGGACGATTTCATAAAGGACATAACGCCTGAAAAGTTTGGCTATACACCGAC
>NZ_JACJJG010000258.1 GCF_016899855.1 Marseilla massiliensis | reverse complement strand
TCACCGATATGCCGTGGCGCCGCAGCTCGCCGATGTAGGCGTCGCAGCAGTACTGCACCCCGCGGTCGGAGTGGTGGCCGAGCGCGTCAACGGCATAATAAAGCAGGAGGCCGTAAACCGCCGACGCGCTTTCGCCGACATCGCCACGGCCGGCGAGGCCATCGGCAGGTACATCGACTTTTACAACACGCGCAGGCCCCACATGAGCATCGGTAACAACACCCCGGAGACGGCGCACGCCGGGAGCGGCGAACAAAAACGGCTGTGGAAAAGAAAAAAAACGGTGGGGCATGGAGGGAATGACAACGGAAGATAGTATCTTTGCTGCGATTTTGTCAGGCGGCCCCGCGGGTCCGCCTGACAAAGACCGGGAATGTAAAGTAAAGCAGCACATTTCCCGATGCGATGTCAACTATTCC
>NZ_JACJJG010000257.1 GCF_016899855.1 Marseilla massiliensis | reverse complement strand
ATATAAGACATGAGCCTTCACTCCTCCTTTCTTGCTTCGGAACTTTGCCCACGGGAATGTTGCAAGACATAACGGAATCGTTGTTGAATCAAACGCATATTTCTTTCCGGAAATGTCAAGGATGTTGGTCATCCGCTTCTCGCAGGCTTCCTTCATCATATAGAATGCAAAGTCTTCGAAGATTCTGTAATCGCGGTTCTGGTTGGCTGTGGCAAGAGTTGTCTTGGCTATCGGTTCACGACCTAACCCAAGATGATATTGCTTGGCCTTATGCGCCTCGAAAGCAACGATTAAGTCTCGCAGGCTCTCACGGTTACTCAGTTGTCCAAACATCATCGCGAGCATCTGATTCCAGCAAGTGAAATGTTTCACATATCGGTTGCCATCATACTTACGAACATAGTTGTTAAACTGAGTCCT
>NZ_JACJJG010000256.1 GCF_016899855.1 Marseilla massiliensis | reverse complement strand
GCCATCTACGGTTCGCGTGGTGCTAACGGCGTTATCATCGTAACCACCAAGAGTGGTTCGGAAGGCAAAATCCAGGTGAACTTCAACGGTTCGCTCGGTTGGAAGAAGATAACAAAGGAGATACCCGTGATGGATCCGTATAACTACGCTTATTATCAGTATGAGCTTGGTACGGCCGGCACGTCATCTACAACTTCCGACTATGGTAACTATAACGACCTTGACATCTGGAGGTCAGTAGAGGGTAATGACTGGCAAGACCAGTTGTTCGGGCGCACAGGTACGCAGAAGATGTATAACGTGAACGTTAGCGGAGGTTCGAAGGAAGTGAAGTTCAACCTTGGTTATTCTCATTCGGACGAGGAGAGTATAATGGTTGGCTCAGGCTACTCAAAGAACAACATCAACGCAAAGCTGAATGCGAAGC
>NZ_JACJJG010000255.1 GCF_016899855.1 Marseilla massiliensis | reverse complement strand
CCCGGGAACGTGGACGACCGTGAGCCATTGAAGGACAAGGGCTTTACGCAAAGGCTTTTCGGAAAGATTTTTGCCGACAGGGGATACATAAGCCAAGAGCTTTTCGAAAGTCTCTTCATTGACGACATACACCTTGTGACCAAACTCAAGAAGAATTTGCTTCCAACCTGATTGCAGGGCTTATCGCATACAACCTGCTTCCTAAGAAACCGTCACTCAATATTGACATCATTGATAAAAGCAGGCTTATTGCATAAGATTATTATACCGAACTCACGTTAAATTTCTACTAAACGCTTATCCTGCTTACCTGATTAGGCCCATTAGGCTTATTAGGCTCACTGGCCTTATCAGCCCAATAAGCTCTATGGGCAAAAAAAGTATCCCCGCAAGGAAAACTCCTCGCGGGGATACTCTATTAACTTGAAAAAAGGCGGCCTCC
>NZ_JACJJG010000254.1 GCF_016899855.1 Marseilla massiliensis | reverse complement strand
CCCCACATGAGCATCGGCAACAACACCCCGGAGACGGCGCACGCCGGGAGCGGCGAACAAAAACGGCTGTGGAAAAGGAAAAAAACGGTGGGCCATGGAGGAAATGACAATGGAAGATAGTATCTTTGCCGCGATTTTGTCAGGCGGACCCGCGGGGCAGCCTGACAAAGACCGGGAATGTAAAGTAAAGCGGCACATTTCCCGATGCGATGTCAACTATTCCAGTACCTCTATCCAGAGTGTGTAAAATAATGTAGTTTATTTAAACAAAAACTGTCAACCTATTTCAGGAAAAGACAAAAGGCCGTCAAACGTGTCGTGAAAGGCCGCTTTTTACATTGTAAAAGGCCGCCTTTCATAATCTGAAAGACGGCCTTTTGTCTTGTGCTCGATGGCGTCGGCAGTTTGGAGTAAAAGTGTTATGTAAGGTTTTCTGGCTAACGTT
>NZ_JACJJG010000253.1 GCF_016899855.1 Marseilla massiliensis | reverse complement strand
AATTTAAAAACTTTTCGACTTGCGCTTGTGGCGCTGTTCACGCTCATCGTGGGCTCGCTGTCGGCGCAGACAATCAAAGGAAATGTGAAAGATTCCAACGGAGAGGCCGTCATCGGCGCAACAGTCCTCGAAAAAGGGACTAAAAACGCCGTAGTGACCGATATCGACGGAAACTTCTCCATTAAGTTATCGAGCGGTAACGAACTGCAGTTCTCATATATTGGTATGAAGCCGCAGACGGTAAACGTTACCGGCAAAAGCACCGTCAATATCGTAATGGAAGACGAGGCAACCAATCTTGACGACCTCGTTGTCATCGGTTATGGTACTGTAAGGAAGCGCGACCTGACGGGCGCCGTAACATCCGTCAGCGCCGAGGACATAGGGCAAATCCCTGTGTCTAATGTCAGTGAGGCCCTTACCGGTAAGATGGCCGGCGTAAACATCACCACGACCGAGGGCTCGCC
>NZ_JACJJG010000252.1 GCF_016899855.1 Marseilla massiliensis | reverse complement strand
GCCCATCCCTTCATCGTCCTGTGGCTGTGCGCACGCTTTATATTGCATGACTTCAACGGTGTGGAGTCGATAATGGATATTCCAGTACATTTACCCAACGCACATGTCTGCAGGAACAGCAAAAGATGGAGTCCTACCTTAGCCTGGCGTTCTACGAAGCGGTTGTACGACAGGCGGTGTGGAAACTCTTTGCGCATGTGGTTACATACATAACCGAGGTAGAAAGACTTGAGGTCTCGGTGGCGCAAGATATGGAACAGTACGAGAATGGTCATCACCTCGCTGTCGGACATGAGGCACGGGCGGTTGCGGCTACGTTTGCCGCATATGTCCAGCGTGTGTTTTTTCAGTTCGGGAGCAAAATATTTGCAGAACCCATCAAGAATACAGAAAATTTCTATTATATTTGCATCAGTCATGGGAATGGATATTTTTATGTAACTTATTGATTGTCAACTATAAAGGTACTAAA
>NZ_JACJJG010000251.1 GCF_016899855.1 Marseilla massiliensis | reverse complement strand
GATGTAGGCGTCGCAGCAGTACTGCACCCCGCGGTCGGAGTGGTGGACGAGGCCGTCAAGACTGTCCGTGCCGCGCACCGCCACGGCATGGGCTATGGCCTGCCTGAGGGCATCGAGCGACTCCGAGGCGCGCAGCGACGGCGAGACCTTGTGGCCTACGACCTTGTGCGAGTAGGCATCGGTGACTATGTGCAGGTAGCACGTGCCACCGCATTCGAGTGGTATGTAGGTTATGTCGGCCACCCACAGCTGGTTCGCGGCGGTGGGCGTGAAGCCGCGCACGAGGTTCTTCCACTTGTGGTAGCGGTGGTTGGAGTCGGTCGTGCGGCGGGGCTTCGGGCGCGCCAGCACGAGACCACGCCGGCGGAGCAGGCGGAAGAAGCGGTCGCGGCCGGGCATCCGTTCGCGACCGAAGACCGAGCAGAGCATCAGCCACAGCTTGCGGCAGCCTATGCCCGGGGCCTCCGAGCGTATGGCACCCACCTT
>NZ_JACJJG010000250.1 GCF_016899855.1 Marseilla massiliensis | reverse complement strand
CAATTTCAGGGATATATACGATTCAAACAAGTGCGATGGAGACTTCTACAGTTGCATGACAGACAAGGGATACCATTACTTTTACAGTGATTCGGTTGATGCAAGTGCCGCCTATTTGAAGAACGAAGATGGAAAAATCATAGCGAGGTGCATAATCTTCAACAAGGTGTACGAGGAAGGAACGGAAAAAATCTGGAGACTTGCAGAAAGACAGTACTCAACCAACCAGGACGACGTGTTGAAACGTGCCTTGGTGAACGCATTGATAATCGGAGGTTACATAGACGGATACAAGCAAGTAGGTTATGACTGCCACCATTCAAAGAGCTTTGTTGACATATATGGGAATTCATTGGAAGACAAGAAATTCTACATAGACTGCGACTTGGGCACTGAAGACACCCTTTCATACCAGGACTCTTTCAAATGGTACGACATGGAAGCAGGGAAAGCATACAACTACGAGGTAAACGGCTACGACTACGAGCTTGATACCA
>NZ_JACJJG010000024.1 GCF_016899855.1 Marseilla massiliensis | reverse complement strand
ATACAAGAAGGCAGGTGTGATAGTTTGGAACATCTGTCCCGATACAGCCGTACAAACCGACCTTTTCGATCCCGTCGACCGTGGAAAACAGGCGCGTCTTGCGGCGGCCATTGCCGCAATTAACCGTAAAAACGGTTATAACACGGTAAAAGTTGCCGTTCAAGGTACAGACAAAGGCTGGCACTTGAAACATGAGCACGCCTCACGGCATTATACAACTAATATTGATGACGTGATAAGTGTAAGGACTTTTCGCTGACAATGAACATCTACATATTTGTTTTATACAGGATTTGATAAAGTCATGCATTATCTTAGTTTGTTCCTGTTATAATGAGGTGTCACCTTTGCGTTGAAGTATATCATCGATACAAGGCATAGCACCGAGCCGATAAGGTATACCATGTAAAACGTGAAGTAATGGGCTATTACTCCGCTTGTGGCGATACCTATGCCGATACCTACGTCCCATGCGGTGAGGTATGTGCTTGTTGCGGTGGCGCGCTGGTTGTTGGGAGCAAGGTTTATATAAAGTGTGTTCATGGCAGGGAATATAATGCCGAATCCGATACCGAGTAACACAGGGACAGAGAAAAACATGGCTTCGGCTGTTCCTATTGAGTAGGGCGTAACGAAACGGCACATGCTGAGGATGAAGAAAGCCGCTACCACTGGGTAAAGGCCTATGTGTATGCATTGGGTGATGTAGCCTTGGTCAACTTTCTTGCCTGCGACAAGTCGTGAGGCGCCCATTCCGGCTGCCATAAGAGTAAAGAAAAAGCCCGAGGGTACGTCGAGATTTATCTCGCGCGCATACATTGCAACGAAATTGGTCGTTGCTCCGTATGGAATGGATAGCATGAGCAATGATATACTGACCGGTATCCCTTTAATAAGGAAGAATCGGTCAAGCGATAGTTTGCTTTTCGGGGCGGCAGAGTCAATACCGGTTTGCTGTTTTTCTATTTGTCGTGCTTTTATTGATTCTGGCGTGCGGGCTTTGATGCACATTGCGAATACTAATCCTACTGCACTGAATGCCATTCCTGTCAGGAATATTCCATTGTAACTTACATTGTCATGCATGAACAGACCAGTCATTGGACCGAGCGCCATGGCAGTGTTATTCATGAGTCCGTAATATCCTAAAGCCTCTCCACGGCGGCTGCTTGGTGTGATATCTACACAAAGCGTGTTGCCCCCGACACTTACGCTGCTGAACGCTATGCCGTGGAGAGCACGCAAGACAATGAACCATGTAAGGACACCGGCTGCGATGTAACCGAGAAAGATTGCCGTGCAGATAAAATAACAAAGTATGTATATTGGTTTGCGTGGAAACTTGTCCATAAGATATCCGGAAAACGGGCGCACGCATAATCCGCTTATCGTATAACAACTTAGTACGGCACCGAGGATTGTCGCCGGGCATTGATAAGTCTCACGAAGATAGAACGGCAGTACTGGAATGAGTATCCAAAATCCGAAATACAGGAGGAAATTGGCTGCGAGAATGAAGATGTAACTGCGTGTGAAAAGGCGCTCTTTCATCAATGATTCTTGTTGTAAGACAGTAAGGGAAAAGGAGTAAGTAGAACCGTTTTTGCTGTTTGTGACAATTGCCTACAACAAGTGGCTTCTACTTACTCCTTCTTTACTTCCTATTATATTCCTTGAATATTAATTTGCTGCATCAAATTCGTGCAAGAAACGCACGTCGTTTTCCGAGAATAAGCGGAGATCGGATACTTGGTATTTCAGGTTTGTAATCCTTTCTACTCCAAGACCGAAAGCGTAACCGCTGTAAATCTTGCTGTCTATGCCGCAGAGCTCAAGTACATTGGGGTCAACCATACCGCAACCAAGTATTTCCACCCATCCAGTATGTTTACAGAAACCACAGCCTTTTCCGCCACAGATATGGCAAGAGATGTCCATTTCGGCACTTGGTTCGGTGAACGGGAAGTAACTCGGACGCAGACGGATCTTTGTATCAGGTCCGAATAATTCACGTGCGAAAGTGAGAAGCACTTGCTTCAGGTCAGTGAATGATACGTTCTTGTCTATATATAAACCCTCAATCTGGTGGAAGAAGCAGTGTGCACGGGCCGTAATAGCTTCATTGCGGTAAACACGTCCAGGGCAGATTACGCGGATCGGTGGCTGTGTGGTTTCCATAACCCGTGCCTGCACTGAACTTGTGTGGCTGCGCAGGATGATGTTTTTTGTTACGTCATTGGGGTTGGTTTCAACGAAGAATGTGTCTTGCATGTCGCGTGCCGGATGGTCCGCAGCGAAGTTCATCTTGGTGAATACATGCAGGTCGTCTTCAACTTCGGGGCCGTCGGCCAGCGTAAAACCCATGCGTGAGAAGATGTCTATTATCTCGTTCTTGACGATTGTAAGCGGATGCCGGGTGCCGAATTTGATGGGATACGGCGTTCTGGTAAGGTCTAAATCGTCGTTCTTGGCCTCATTAGTCTCGCATTGTTCGCGTAATGAGTTTATACGTTCAAGCGCCGTTTGTTTAAGTTCATTGATTTTGATGCCTACTTCTTTTTTCTGTTCAGCCGGGACATTGCGGAAGTCGGCCATAAGAGAACTGATTTCACCTTTCTTGCTGAGGTATTTCAGCCTTAAAGCTTCTATTTCTTCAGGCGTAGAAGCGTTAAGTCCTTTCACCTCTTCGAGAAGTTTCTCAATTTTGTCAAGTATCATTTTGAAGATAAATTAGATGCGTATTAAAATCTTGATGCAAAGGTAATATTTTTACCTTGAATATGTGGCATAAATCAAAATAAAGTTGTACTTTTGCGCAAATTTTGAGAGACTGTTACTTTCGAGAGGAGTAGTATGTAATTATGAAAAAAGGTGTTGTATTGGTTGTTGCAGTCTGCCTGCTCATGGTAATGTGGACAACAGGATGCACTGACAAGAAGCCCGTAGCGGTCGACACATTGGTTGTCGACTCGTTCAAGAATGCCGACACAATAGCTGTTGACACCATGGATAAGCTCATTTCAGAACAGCCTATGCCGAAGGCCGCGGATGAGTTGTTCGATGACTTTATCTTTAATTTTGCTGCCAACCGTAAGTTACAGATGGCGAGAATCAAGTTCCCTTTAAAAGTAGTTGACGGAGAAAATACCACATACATCAAGAAGGCTGACTGGAAAATGGAACACTTCTTTATGGAACAGGGGTATTACACATTGATATTCGACAACCATAAACAGATGGGCGTTGTCAAGGATACGTCGATTAACAATGTCGTGGTGGAGAAAGTCTACTTGAAAAAGGAACGAGTGGCGAAATATATGTTTGAAAGGATACGTGGGCGTTGGATGTTGACATCCATACTTAATAACGCTATGTACCATAATACCAATGCTTCATTTCTTGCTTTTTACCAAAAGTTCGCTACAGACTTTGATTTCCAGATCGAAAGCCTCAATAATCCGGTTATGTTTACCGGTCCGGATCCTGATGATGACTTCAGCACTATGACGGGCGAGATTGCTCCAGAGACTTGGCCCGCGTTCGCGCCGGAATTGCCGTCAGGCTTTATTTATAACATAATGTACGGCCAGAAATATGTTGAAGGCGACCAGAAGATATTTGTAATGCGAGGTATCGCTAACGGCATGGAGATGGAATTGACATTCAGGCGGATTGACGGGACGTGGAAGCTGATGAGTCTTTCCGAATGAAACAGGTGCTTCTGTAAAGACTTAATTTAAATAGATATGAAGGACATTTCTAATTATAATCTTAAAGGACACAATACGTTTGGCATTGATGTGAGTTGCCGCAGATATATTGAGTTCTGCACGGTTGATGAACTTATACATGTTTTGGATAGGCTTACTATTGCCGACAGACCAATCTTCGTTATTGGTGGCGGAAGCAATGTCCTGTTTACGAAAGACTATGATGGTACTGTTCTTCATTCGGCGATAAGGGGGCATCACGTGGTTCGCGTGGATGGCAACATGTATTTGCGTTGCGGCAGCGGCGAGGTCTGGGATGACGTAGTCAGGCTTTGTGTAAGTAACGGACTGTATGGAGCGGAAAACCTGTCGCTCATTCCAGGCGAGGTCGGCGCAAGCGCAGTACAGAATATCGGCGCTTACGGGGTAGAGGCAAAAGATATTATTTATAAGGTAGAGGCTGTAGATGTTACAACCGGCGAACTTTGTGAGTTCATGAACGAGGATTGTGGCTATTCATACCGCTGGAGCCGGTTTAAGGGCGAGTGGCATGGCCGTTATATAATAACTTATGTAACTTATAAACTGCAGGACACATTTGTTCCGCATCTTGATTATGGAAATGTAAGGGACGTGCTTGGGCGAAAAGGAATACAGACGCCTACGGCTGCCCAACTTCGGGATACTATAATCGAGATACGCCGGGAAAAACTCCCTGACCCGGCTGTTGAGGGTAATGCCGGCAGCTTTTTTACGAATCCTATTATTACAAGACAAGAGTATGAGCGGCTGTTAAAAGAGTTCGTGAATGTTCCCCATTATCCGGTAGATGAAGGGCATGTAAAAATTCCGGCCGGATGGATGATAGAACAATGTGGCTGGAAAGGCAAGGCACTCGGACGGGCTGGCGTACATTCACGGCAGGCATTGGTGCTTGTCAATCATGGTGGGGCCGACGGTAGTGAAATACTTAGGCTGTGTAACACAATAAAGGCTGATGTAGCGGACAAGTTTGGTATCGAGATCAATCCAGAAGTGAATATAATCTGACATGAGGCTTACATTCCTTGGAACGGGAACTTCGGTCGGTGTACCTACAATCGGTTGTAAATGCAGAGTGTGCCAAAGTTCCGATATACATGACAAGAGACTGCGTGCATCCGTTTTTGTCGAGACCGGAGATACACGGGTGTTGATCGATTGCGGTCCTGATTTCCGCCAGCAAATGCTTGGACAGGAATTCAGGAAGATTGATGCCGTATTGCTTACACACATTCATTATGACCATGTCGGCGGCCTTGACGACCTGCGTCCTTTTTGCGCGTTCGGTGAGATAAACATCTTTGCAGACCGATATACGGCTGATGGATTACGCCATACAATACCTTATTGTTTTGCCGAGCATAAATATCCTGGAGTTCCTAATATAAACGTCAGGGTGATAAGTCCGCATGACGGGTTCATGGTCGGTGACATGAGTGTCATACCTGTCCGAATAATGCACGACAAGCTGCCTATACTTGGTTATCGTATTGGCGACTTGCTGTATATCACCGATATGAAGACTGTTGACGAACGTGAGTTTGAGTATTTCGGAGGAGTGAAAGTTCTCGTAGTCAATGCTTTGCGTTATGAACCCGAGCACCATTCGCATCTTACGGTTGGCGAAGCTTTAGCATTTGCTGAACGTGTCGGTGCCGAGCGGACATTTTTTACGCACATGGGGCATGATATTGGTCTTCATGATGAGGTTAACATGGCGTTGCCTGAGAACGTAATGCTTGCTTATGACGGCCAGGTGGTCGAGTTCTGAGCGGCGTGTGAGTTGAGGCCTCTACGGTCTTTGCCGTTAACAGTTTTAGTGATTAAGTTTTTAGAATACTCTTTCATCTTTCAGTGCCTGTTGTAGATCGTTGACATTAAGGTTGTTATACGGTGAAAGATTTTCACAGTGCCATCTTTCACCGTATAGAATATTGGTATACAAGTTGTTACGCTTTTTAATAAAGGATGAAGGTTCGAATCGAGAAACATTATATAAATTGAGGCTGTCAGCAGGTGGATACTTTTGTTGGCAATATGCGGTTTGTTGTGTTGCGAAATGATACCTTTCGTGCTATTGTTTGTGCCCTTTCAGACGGTGAAATATGGCTTTTTACATTAAGTTTTATCTTAACGTATTTAAAATGCTGCCCTATTTTAGTTAAAATGTATTATAAATAAACACTTAGAGAGCCTAAAATTTGCAAGGTACCGTATAAGTCAGTACCTTTGCACCGTGTTTTTCATAGTATTAGATTTAAGGTTAACAAGGTTGGAGTACAGCGGTACTCCTTTTTTTGTTTTATAGCGTTTTGTAATGAGCTTTCGGCAAGTTGTTTTTCGTGTTATTTCTTGAATTTCCGATATAGTTTCCATGCAAGCATGAAACCGTCAACAAGTCCTGCTCCCGTGTTCATCACATTGGCCAAAGTGAAGCCTTTTTTTCTGGGTTCAGGCTTGCGGAAGAGATCTTTCCATAGAATGCTTATTTGCTGGTTGTCATTCCTTATTTCCGAAAGAATCGTCTCCTTGCGCAATCTTATTTCATGTAATGTGCTGTATGCTTCAGTTTTTTTCATGTCTTATTGTGGCACTTTTTATTCCATTAACAGACTGGTGATGAATTTTATAAGAGGTCTTTCAATCCAGCTCTTCCTGAAAATAAGGAACAATATAAATATAATAATGTAAACCGCCGCAATGATTCCGAATGCTGCCGGATATCCAAGTATTGGCCCCATAGCCAGCGCGGCAGACAATGAAAGGAAAATAAGTATTGCGATAACGATTAAAGTCAATATTGCGAAAAGAAGCAGGGCGGTGATAATGCGCACGGTCTTTTCCATAATATCGAGCTTCAGGTACTCTCCCTGAAGCCCGATACTGTGTTTGATCAGCTTAACAAGCTGTCCGATGGTTTCAATGTTTTTGTCGCTTGAAAACATGCGCAAGTTTTTCTTTATGCAACGGTTGTGTCGGCTGCGTCAGTGATGTCGTCAGCCAGGTCGTTCATTTCCTTGCGGCTTAACTTGATGTTGTGCTTTTGGCAGAAGTCGTCAATAGCGTCAGTTATTTTTCCGCGAGTGTCTTTTCCCTTTTCGGGGGCAAGCAACAATCCTAATGCGGCGCCGGCGATAGCTCCGCCCAAGAATGCGCCAATGTAACCTAATGCTTTCATAATTACTTATATTTAGTTATACAAAAATGTCTCCCTGCAATATTTTCTTATGTTGTTTCTTGTAGAAGAGATTTGTTGATAGCAAAAATAGTGATAAATTCTCGAAATTCAATGTTTTTATTTGACTTTTTTGTTAAAAACAATGTATTTCATTGATTTAACAAACTTTATGTGCGGTTTTTCGACAGTTTTGCTTGTTTTTGTGTAATTTCGCACGATAAATTAAAAGATGTAAGTTGGATTTCTAATCAATAACACGAGAAATTATGAAGAAATACATGGTTATGTGTGCCGGCTTGTGTGTAGCTTTGGCGTTTTCAAGTTGTAAGTCGTCTGAAAGTGCTTATCGTAAGATGTATGAGAAAGCCAAAGCTCAGGAAGAAAACCGTGCAACCGATCAAAATCAAGGCGGTGAGGAGATTGCCGTTGTGGCTCCTGTCGTAGAGAAACCCGCAAGTGAGACTGTGGTTGTTGACAATGCGGACAATGTTCCGGTACGCCAGGAAAATCTGTCGGTTGTCAACGGCGCCGGTCTTAAGAGTTTCAGCGTGGTCGTCGGCTCGTTCTCGGTCCAGGCTAATGCGGAGGGTCTCCAGAGTACGCTCAGGAGCCAGGGATATGACGCTCAGGTGGCATACAACTCTGCTAACCAGATGTACCGTGTCGTTGCTGCTACTTTCGATACCAAGGTTGATGCGGTAAATAGCCGCAACGAGCTCCGTTCGCAATATCCGGACGCATGGCTTTTGTATAACCAGAAATAAGATATATTTACGTGGCCCGTATTTTGTCGATTGACTACGGCAAGAAGCGTACAGGGCTTGCTGTCACCGACCCGTTGCAGATTATTGCCGGCGGGTTGGTGACGGTTGCTACGTCAGGGCTGTTCGAGTTCCTGCGTGATTATGTGGCGAAAGAGCCTGTTGAACGTATCGTGATAGGCGAGCCGAAACAGTCGGACGGAACACCGAGCGAGAACATGCAGAGGGTGGTTCAGTTCGTCAACCGTTGGCGTAAGGCATTTCCCGACATTCCTGTAGATTTTTATGACGAGCGTTTTACTTCCGTCCTCGCCCATAGAGCTATGCTCGAAGGAGGCCTGCACCGGAAAAAGAGACAGGATAAAGCGCTTGTGGACGAGATTAGCGCAACTATTATCCTGCAAAGTTATTTAGAGTCCGTTAAGAAAAAACAATGATATTACCTATTTATATTTACGGCCATCCGGTTCTGAGAAAGGTTTCAGAAGACATTACGGCCGAGTATCCAAACCTGAAAGAGCTTATTTCCAACATGTTCGAGACTTTGACCGAGTCTGACGGCGTAGGCTTGGCAGCTCCGCAGGTAGGGCTTAATATACGTCTTGTCGTGATAGACCTGGATGTATTGTCGGAGGATTTACCCGAATACAAAGGTTTCCGTAAGGCATACATCAATCCTCATATCCTTGAATATGATGAGAGCAATGTAGATTCTTCAGAAGAGGGCTGTCTCTCAATTCCGGGCATTCACGAGACGGTGAAGCGTCCGACGCGCATTCATGTGAAATATACGGACGAAGATTTCGTTGAACACGATGAATGGATAGAGGGCTATCTTGCCCGTGTTATGCAGCATGAGTTCGACCATCTTGACGCAAAGATGTTCGTCGACCGTATTTCCCCATTGCGTCGTCAGCTCATCAAGAATAAGTTGAAAGCAATCCTTCAGGGACGTTTCAGGTGCAATTACCGCACAAAGGTTGCAAGGTGACAGGGCCTTGTTCAGTATTGGCACCATAGCCAATGGCTTTAGGTGTGTAAAAGGTATAGTGTTGTATTTCAGGACAGGTTTTATGCGCAAGTACCTATTTTCTTTTTTGTTGTTTCTCATATCTGTATCCGCGTCAGCCCAATTCAGGACCGACAGACTTATAGATGTGGGTCGGAGTGCGCTTTATTATGAGGATTATGTCCTGTCAATACAGTATTTTAACCAGGTTATCATGGTGAAGCCGTACCTTTACGAACCGTGGTTCTTGCGTGCCGTTGCCAAATTCTACCTTGACGATTTTGTCGGCGCGGAGAAAGACTGTACTGAGGCAATAAGGCTGAATCCTTATATTCCTGACATATTTGAGCTTCGTGGATTGTGCAATATAAAACAGGGGAAATTTGACGAAGCCATTGCCGACTACGACAAGACCATAGAATTTAATCCTTACAGCAAAGGGCTTTGGTTCAACCGTGTGTTGTGTAAAATCGAGAAGAAGGATTATGATGCAGCCAATGCCGACCTAGACTCCATGATGACCATGTGGAAGGATTACGCTAAGTCGTATTCGTTAAAGGCGGAAGTGTGCATGCAAGAGAATGATACGATTGAGGCGGCGAAATATCTTGACAAGAGTCTTGAGATAGACCCTTATGACGGTGATATTTGGGCTATGAGGGCAATGGTCAGTTTGTCGCAGCGTGAATGGAAGCCTGCCGATGAGCAATTGTCAAAGGCGATACACTTGCGCCCTACTAACGTCGCGAATTACGTCAACCGAGCATTGGCCCGGTATAACATAAACAATCTTAACGGTGCGCTTGCTGATTATGACAAAGCGCTGGAGTTGGACCCTAATAATTTTCTTGCCCACTACAACCGTGGCCAGTTGCGTGTGCAGGTGGGTGACGACAACCGTGCTATCGAAGACTTCAACTATGTAATCAGTATGGAGCCCGACAACGTTATGGCGATTTACAACCGTGCCATACTGTTGGAGCGTACTGGTGACTTATATGGTGCTATACGTGATTACTCAAAAATAATAGACCAATATCCTAACTTCTGGGCAGGATTGAACAATCGTGCCAGGTGTTACCGCCGTATAGGCCTGACGGCTAAGGCCGAACAGGATGAATTCCGCATTTTCAAGGCTCAGCTTGACAAGCACTACGGCCGTCAGCAACGTTGGAGCAAGAAGAAGCAGCATGAGGTGCGCAAGAAGAGCGAGATAGACTTTGACAAGTACAACCAGCTTGTGGTTGAGGACGAGAATACCGTAGAACATGAGTACTCAACAAGCTACCGTGGACGTGTACAAAACAGGAATGTTGATATTGCGTTGCAACCCATGTTCCTGCTCTCGTTCAGTCCATACGATAACATTGTAAAGTCATACCAAGCTTATGACAATGATGTTGAGCGCTTTAATTTTGAACAGCAACCAAGCCACAGACTGTATGTAAGGTGTGGCGTTAAGTCGTTGACGGAGGAAGAGTCGGGCAGGATTTTCTCGTTGATAGATTCTCTGACTTCCGCAATAGATGCCTCACGCAATCTAAACAAGGATAAAGGGCTGATAATGCAACGTGCCGTGGCGCACAGTGTTGTGCAGAATTATGCTGATGCCATTAGTGACTTAACTGTATATATACAAACTGACAGTACATCGTCATTGGCTTATTGGCAACGTGCCGTATGCCAAGACAGGATGAACGAATATGATGCTTCACGCGGCGAAGATATCCGATTGAAGACGGTAGGGGCCATATCAGACCTTGACATGGCTATAAAACTTAATCCCAAGAACGCATATCTGTACTTTGACCGTGGCAATCTGCACGCGGAAAACAAGGATTTTGCACGTGCTATAGAGGATTATGACTCGGCAATAAAGCTTGACCCGAAGCTCGCTGAGGCATATTACAACCGTGGTATTGCCAATGTCAACCTTGGAAATACCGATGCAGGCATTGCCGATTTAAGCAAGGCTGGCGAGCTTGGATTGTTCGATGCGTACAGCGCTATAAAGAAGTATAATAAGAAGAAATGACGAAAGACCGTATGTCGGCTCGTAAAAGGCCGTATATTACAGCTTAAAATGCCGCCTTTCACGAGGCGAAAGGTCATGTCTTGTGTGTGGCTAAGTTGTGGGCGTTGTAATGACTCATGATTTTTAACCAACCAATATTTATATTTATGGATTATATTCAACTTGTAATTGATTTTATCTTGCACATCGACCAACACATGATTCAGCTCGTGCAGGATTACCATCTGTGGACTTACGCGATATTGTTCGTAATCATATTCTGTGAGACGGGTCTCGTGGTAACCCCGTTTCTGCCAGGAGATTCTCTGCTGTTCGTGGCAGGTGCCATAACGGCCCAGCCCGACATGCCTCTCGAGATAGGCTATCTGGTGCTGATAGTGTTTGCCGCCGCCGTGCTTGGCGATTCTTGTAATTACATGATAGGGCACTTTTTCGGCAAAAAGCTGTTCGCCAATCCAGACTCAAAGGTATTCAAGCAGAGTTATCTTGACAAAACCCACGCTTATTTCAGGAAGTACGGAGGCAAGACAATCATACTTGCGCGTTTTATCCCGATAGTGCGTACGTTCGCGCCGTTCGTTGCTGGTATGGGCAGAATGAACTATTATTACTTCATGATATACAACCTTACCGGGGCCGCCTTGTGGGTAGGACTGTTCTGTTTTGCCGGATATTTCTTCGGCGACCTTCCTTTCGTACAGCAGAACCTCAAGCTTCTCTTGCTTGCTATCATCATTATATCGGTGCTCCCGGCTGTTGTCGAGGTGATACGTGCCAAGATGAAGAAGGCATGAGCGCCGTAGTCTTACCACTTACGAAATAATACATCCTGCATGAACAAAGGTGTGGTGATTCCGCTTTTCACGGCTTTTCTTTTTTCCGTATCTTTTGTTTGTTGTAATGATAAACGTAAATCCAGCATAACGAAGGGTGCGACATTACAAACTGCCGATACTGTTTATGTTAAACCTTTAAAAACGCTACAGCGAGCCGACACGGTGTGGTATGAGCCTGAAGGGTATGCCGGTATGGTCGGATTTGTAATCAGTCCTGTTACTGTCTGTCTTCAGGATACAGACATTATAGATATAATAATGTGGAACAATACACCGGAAACAATAATGACGGGAAATAGGTATAACATTGATATGTGGAATGGTGAACGTTGGAAAAGGGTGGACTTATCACGGACGAAGGATGGCATATTGATGGCAACAGATGCTCTTGGTGTCGTGCTGGAACCAGGCGACGAGGTTAAACGTACGTTCAAGCTTTGGCATAAACAAGTCTATGACTATACTTCAGGTAAGTATCGGATAACGTTGTATTTCGGTATGAAGGGGCAGGTGTATGAGGAAAGACAGGCGAGCATATGGTTCAATGTACAATGACAGGCGTTGTTCTTGGTAGCTATGAGTATGTATTTTGCTCGTAATCACCTTTCATGAATGATGGTTCCTGACATTTACAAAGATATTGTTTTAAAGATAAATAGCAACGTTAATTGCTATAAAAATCTGAACTATTGTTCTGTATTTCAAAAGAAAACAGTAATTTTGCAGCCAGATAAAATAAAAACAAAGGCGTTATGATAAAAATCACATTTCCCGACGGTTCTGTACGTGAATACGAACAGGGCGTAACGGGACTTCAGATTGCAGAAAGCATTTCACCTGCATTGGCGCGCAACGTGTTGGCGTGCGGTGTCAACGGTGAGACAGTAGAACTTAACCGCCCCATTAATGAGGACGCTAAGATAGAATTATATAAGTGGGAGGACGAGGAAGGCAAGCATGCCTTCTGGCATACATCGGCCCACCTGCTTGCCGAGGCTTTGCAAGAGCTGTATCCCGGCATACAGTTCGGTTTCGGACCGGCCATTGAGAACGGATTTTTCTATGACGTAATGCCTAAAGAAGGTGACGTCATCAAGGAGAGCGACTTCGAGAAAATAGAGAAGAAGATGAAGGAGCTGGCTTCAAAGGACGAACCGGTAGTGCGCAAGGAGATATCCAAGGCCGACGCCCTTAATGAGTTTAAGGCTGACGGTCAGGAATATAAGTGTGAACATATCGAGCAAGATCTTGCCGACGGCGAGATAACCACATATACGCAGGGAAACTTTACTGACTTGTGCAAAGGTCCGCATATCATGAGCACAGGCGCAATCAAGGCTATCAAGATAACCAGCGTTGCCGGCGCATTCTGGCGTGGTGACGCCAAGCGCGAGCAGATGACGCGTATCTACGGTATCTCTTTCCCAAAGAAAAAGATGCTCGACGAGTATCTCGTAATGCTTGAAGAGGCCAAGAAGCGCGACCACCGCAAGATTGGCAAGGAGATGGAACTGTTCATGTTCTCCGAGCGTGTAGGTAAGGGATTGCCCATATGGCTGCCTGCGGGAACTGAGCTCCGTCTGCGTCTTCAAGACATGCTTCGCCGAATACAAAAACGTTACGGGTATCAGGAGGTTATCACTCCGCATATCGGAAGCAAGAACCTGTACGTTACATCCGGCCACTATGCACACTACGGTAAGGATTCGTTCCAGCCGATACATACTCCTGAAGAGGATGAAGAATATATGCTGAAGCCGATGAACTGTCCTCACCACTGTGAGGTGTTTGCATGGAAGCCGCGTTCATACCGCGACCTGCCATTGCGTATAGCCGAGTTCGGTACAGTTTATCGTTATGAGAAGAGCGGCGAGTTGCACGGACTTACACGTGTACGCTCGTTTACGCAGGACGACGCGCACATATTCTGCCGCCCGGATCAGGTTAAGGCCGAATTCCTCAATGTTATGGACATAATCCATACAGTCTTCTCGATATTCAACTTCACTGACTTTGAAGCACAGATATCGCTCCGTGACCCTAATGACAGAGAGAAATATATCGGTTCCGATGAGGTTTGGGCGGAGTCAGAGCAGGCTATTATTGACGCTTGCAAAGAGAAGGGATTAAATGCCAAGATAGAGTATGGAGAGGCTGCATTCTATGGACCGAAACTCGACTTCATGGTTAAGGATGCTATCGGACGCCGTTGGCAGCTGGGTACTATCCAGGTAGACTACAATCTGCCTGAACGTTTCAAGCTGGAATATACCGCAGATGACAACACAAAGAAGACCCCGGTTATGATTCACCGTGCGCCTTTCGGCTCACTTGAACGTTTTACGGCAGTCCTAATCGAACATACTTCAGGACATTTCCCGTTGTGGCTTACGCCGAACCAGGTAGCCATACTGCCGATAAGCGAGAAATATAACGATTATGCAGCAAAGGTTGTCAAGTACTTCGATACAGTAGGCGTACGTGCCACTATTGATGACCGCAACGAGAAAATAGGACGTAAAATCCGCGACAATGAGATGAAACGTATACCTTATATGGTTGTGGTAGGCGAGAAAGAACAGGCTGACGGTTCTGTGGCTGTCAGAAAGCAAGGCCAAGGCGACCAAGGCTCGATGAGCATGGAAGACTTTGCAAAGAAAGTCAATGACGAGGTAGTCGAGCAGCTTAAGGCCATCAATTAATTAAGAATTAAGGGTTAAGAATTAAGAAAATATGCTTTTCCCATTTATGGAGAATATAAGTATTGTAAATTTTCTTAATTCTTAACCCTTAATTCTTAATTTTCTTTTGAATAAGTTTTGCAATTTGACCGATTTGTGGTAACTTTGCAACCGATTTTCAAAAAATATTCGTAAAACAGTTGAATGAAGCACGACAAAAACAATCATTACCGCGTGAATGAGCAGATTCGCGTAAGGGAAGTCCGCATCGTAAGCGATAACGGTTCTATAGTAATACCAACACGCCAGGCATTGGATATGGCACGTGAACAAGGCGTAGACCTTGTGGAGATTTCGCCAAATGCGCAGCCGCCGGTTTGTCGTCTCATTGACTATAGCAAGTTCTTGTATCAGCAGAAAAAACGTGCCAAGGAACTTAAGGCCAAGCAGGTTAAGCAAGAGGTAAAGGAAATTCGTTTCGGTCCTCAGACTGATGACCATGACTATAATTTCAAGCTGAAGCACGCTAAGGAATTCCTTGAAGAAGGTAATAAAGTTCGTGCGTTTGTGTTCTTCCGCGGCCGTTCAATACTGTTTAAGGAACAAGGAGAAGTCTTGTTGTTACGTTTTGCTAATGACCTTGAAGAATATGGAAAGGTAGAGCAAATGCCTGCGCTTGAAGGTAAGAAAATGTTTTTGTACTTGAGCCCGAAGAAGGCTGGAGTGGCAAAGAAAAGCCAGCAAAAGGTTGACCGCGAGCGCCGCGAGGCAGAGGCAAAAGCACAATCAGAACAGGCTCTGGATGTAGATTCCACGGAAAACATCCCAAGCGGTGGCTTGTTTGCCAATGCGAAAAATGGAGTAGATGCCTTAAAGAAGCTCAGTGAAGGAGCTGATGGCGATAAATAATAATGAAAGAGAATAATGTGCGTAACGTCCTGGTATATACGTTGCCACAGCTGTAAATAACAATTAAATCAATTAAAAAATGCCAAAGCAAAAGACAAATTCCGGTGCAAAGAAAAGATTTAGCTTCACCGGTACAGGTAAGATTAAGAGACATCACGCTTACCACAGTCACATTCTGACAAAGAAGACTAAGAAACAAAAGCGTAATCTTGTTCATCAGACACTTGTTGACAAGAGCAACATGAAGCAGGTGAGAGACTTGCTGCGTCTCCGTTAATCTATGTCTAATAAAATTAAAGGGAAAAAACTATGCCAAGATCAGTAAATCACGTTGCTTCAAGAGCAAGGAGAAAAAGAATTTTAAAGCTTACCCGTGGTTATTACGGAGCAAGAAAAAACGTTTGGACAGTAGCGAAGAATACTTGGGAGAAGGGTCTTACATACGCTTACCGTGACCGTCGTAACAAGAAGCGCAATTTCCGTTCTCTGTGGATTCAGCGTATTAACGCCGCAGCACGTCTTGAGAATATGAGCTACTCAACATTGATGGGTGCACTGCACAAGGCTGGTATTGAAATCAACCGTAAGGTTCTTGCCGACCTCGCAGTTAATAATCCCGAGGCTTTCAAGGCTATTGTTGATAAAGTAAAGTAAATTACAGCCTGTTTATATACTGTAAAATGAGTAAAGGCCACAATTTCCGTATCCATCCGGAGGTTGTGGCTTTATTGCTTGAAGTAATAGCATTCAGTTTGTATTGTTTTTTGTATTCGAATATAAACAATGGGAATAGTAATAGGAATTGATGTAGGTATCAGCACTACAAAAATTGTTGGAATTTCTGGAGGTAACGTAGTCTCGCCAATGCGGATTAAGGCAACGGACCCTGTCACATCTCTTTACGGAGCTTTTGGCAAGTATCTTTACGACAATAAAATCCAGCTTACTGATGTGGAGCATGTCATGCTTACGGGAGTGGGCTCTGCTTATATCAGCAAACCTGTTTATGGTTTGCCTACCGATAAGGCCGGAGAGTTTGTAGCAGATGGCCTTGGTGCTTGTCACGTATCAGGTAAGGACCATATAATCGTGGTAAGTATGGGTACGGGAACATCACTTATACGTTGTGACGGTGACCGTATTGAACATATCGGTGGTATTGGTATTGGCGGCGGGACGCTTCAGGGGCTGTCACGTCTTTTGCTTAAGACAGACGATATACGGGCGGTGTCGGATATGGCAGTGCGTGGTAATGTGTCAAACATCAACTTGCGTATTGGAGATATTAGTGCACGTCCATTGCCTGGTTTGCCAATGACAGCTGTTGCATCCCTGTTTGGAAATGCCAAAAGTGACGCGTCACGTGAAGATATAGCAATAGGTCTTATATGGACAGTTCTTCAATCGGTCGGGCAATCGGCAGTGTTGGCATCGATAGGTAGCAGTATCCGTGAGTATGTCATGATTGGCAACTTGACGTTGCTTCCACAGTGTCGTATGGTATTTCCACCGATAGAGAAGCTCTATGGGGTAAAGCTGATAATTCCCGAGTATGCTGAATTTTGTACGGCAATAGGTGCTGCACTTAGTTATTTTGATGATAGATATACAACCGAGGCGTTGTGATTAATGTGTCATTGTCGATGAGGGTTATAGGCCTTTCATCGACAATGATATTCTATTGCGTTTACGGTCAACTTCGGTTACGCGTACGGTGACGTGTTGATGTAGACGGACAATTTGTGTTGGATCGCTTACATAGCGGTCTGCCATTTGTGAAATGTGTACCAATCCGTCCTGATGTACCCCAATGTCGACAAAGGCACCGAAGTTTGTTATGTTAGTAATGATTCCAGGCAGTATCATTCCTTCATACAGGTCCTCAATGGTATGTACGTTTTCGTCAAACTTGAATTCTTCAATCTGTTCACGAGGGTCACGTCCTGGTTTTTCCAGTTCCTTCATTATGTCGGTAAGGGTAGGAATACCAACATTAGTTGTAATATAACGTTTTAAATCTATGTTTTTACGTTTTTCCTTGTCTTTGATTAGCTCTTTTACAGAACAGCCTTGGTCACGGGCCATTTGTTCGACGATATCATAACTTTCCGGATGGACTGCCGTATTGTCGAGTGGATTGTCCGATTCCGGTATACGTAAGAAACCGGCGCATTGTTCAAATGCAGACGGTCCGAGGCGTGGAACCTTTAATAATTGCCGTCTTGACGTAAATGCGCCGTTGGCGGTGCGGTAGTCAATTATATTTTGTGCAAGGGTAGGGCCGAGACCACTTACATAGGTTAGCAGATGTTTGCTTGCCGTGTTAAGGTTTACGCCAACGTTGTTGACACAGCTTTCTACGGTAAGGTCAAGACTTTTCTTCAGTTTTGATTGGTCAACGTCGTGTTGATATTGTCCTACTCCAATGCTTTTGGGGTCTATTTTTACCAGTTCTGCCAATGGATCTATAAGTCTGCGTCCAATGCTTACCGCTCCACGTACGGTTACATCCTTGTCAGGGAATTCCTCTCGTGCTGTTTTCGAGGCCGAATATACCGAGGCTCCATCCTCGCTGACTACGAATGTTTTAATTTCCTGTATGAACGGAAGGCCGTTTATGAAAGCCTGTGTTTCACGACTTGCAGTACCATTACCGATGGCAATAGCCTCGATTCCATATTTCTTGGCAATTTCCACGACTTGTATTCCTGCTTTGGAACTGGATGTATGTTTACAGAAATCAGGGAAAATCGCCGTGTTGTAAAGAAGGTTTCCTTGTGCGTCGAGACATACTACTTTACATCCTGTGCGGAAGCCAGGGTCAATGCCCATTACGCGCTTTTGTCCCAATGGCGGGGCGAGTAGCAGTTGGCGTAAATTTTCTGAAAATACGCGGATAGCTTCTTCATCGGCCTTTTCCTTGCTGATTGTCGCAAATTCAGTCTCGATAGATGGTTTAAGTAGCCTTTTGTATGCGTCGGCCACAGCCTCACCCACGAGTTTGGACGATGCCTTATATCCTTTTACGAATAAACGTTCAATTCTTTTTTCACATTCATCTGTAGCCGGAGTTATGCTTACGCGCAAGACTCCCTCAGCCTCGCCGCGGCGCATTGCCAGCAGGCGGTGCGACGAGCAACGGCGCAAGGGCTCGGAAAAGTCGAAATAGTCAGAGTATTTTGCGGCTTCATCCGTGTCGGCCTTGCTTTTTACAACTTTTGAAGTTATAACGGCTTCTCGCTTGAATGCCGACCTTAGCAGCTTTCTTGGCCTCTCGTCCTCGCTTACGTTTTCGGCAATGATATCTTGTGCCCCGTTAATAGCTTCGGCCACACTCTCAACGTCTCCTTTTACATAACGCTTGGCAATCTCTACAGGATTGTGTTCATTCTGTAGCATTATTATAGTAGCGAGAGGCTCGAGCCCACGCTCTCTTGCTGCTTGTGCGCGTGTGCGGCGTTTGGGCTTGTATGGAAGGTAAATGTCTTCCAGTTCGGCCGTGTCATAGCAAGTATCGATACGTTTAGCCAGTTCAGGCGTCAGTTTTCCTTGCTCGGTTATTGTTTTTATTATAGTTTCCTTACGTTTTTCAATTTCTTTCAGCTTGTCGTTAAGCTCGCTTATCGACGTGATCTGTACTTCGTCCAGTCCTCCGGTGCGTTCTTTTCTGTAGCGGCTTATGAATGGAATGGTACAGCCTTCGTCAAGTAATTGCAGAGTGTTGTCAACGCCACGTTCTGCCAGGTTTAATGCCTCGGATATTCTTTTGGCAAATTTGTTCATGTTGTATGTTTTGTTTTTATGTGCTGCAAAAGTACACTTTTTTATGATAAACGAGTTAAAGGTTAGTAAAAAATATTGCCACGGTGGCGCATGCTCAACTAAAATGCCTATCTTTGTAACTGTAAATAAAGGTGAAGTATACAGGCTCAGGCCACTTGGGCCTTTACGGACATGAATTTGTTGATGATTAAAAAATAATGGTTCTTACATTAGTTATACTTGCCGTGACGGCGTTGTTTTTCGCCATAGGCAAAATACGTTCGGATGTGGTCGCATTGTGTGCCCTCATCCTGCTTATGGTTTCCGGCATTCTTACTCCCGATGAAGCATTGTCGGGCTTTTCTAATTCAGTAGTTATAATGATGGTCGGCCTTTTTGTTGTTGGCGGTGCGATATTTCAGACAGGCCTTGCCAAGATGATAAGCGGGCGCATGCTCAAGTTGGCCGGTAACAGCGAGCTGCGTTTGTTTCTGCTGATCATGGTGGTGACATCATTTATCGGTGCGTTTGTCAGCAATACAGGAACGGTTGCCTTGATGTTGCCCATTGTGGTAAGTCTTGCCGCCAAGTCAGGAGTCAACGCTTCGCGCCTGCTTATGCCGCTTGCGTTTGCAAGCAGCCTGGGCGGAATGCTTACGCTTATCGGTACGCCTCCTAACCTCGTAATCCAGGATGTATTGACTAGTGCCGGATATGAACAGTTGGACTTTTTTGCCTTTACACCGGTAGGACTGATATGTATAGTTATAGGTATTATCGTTCTTTTGCCGTTGAGTAAATGGTTCTTGGCAAAGAAAGGTGAAGGCAGGGATAATGAGAAGCGCAGGACTAAGTCATTGGAAGAACTTGTTGAGGAATACAGGCTTGCCGATAACCTTTCGAGGTTTATCGTAGGAAAAAACTCAGGAATTAAAGGTAAGACCATTGCCGAACTTGACATACACAACCGCTACGGTCTGACCGTGCTTGAGGTAAGGCGCGAGACAACGCGCCAGAAGGGAATAATAAAGAATGTCAACCAAATGCTCGCAGGGCCTCGGACAGTCATCAGTGAGGGTGACATAATTTATCTGTCCGGCGAGAAGGAACAGGCAGACCGTTTCGCCGATGAATATTCTCTTACCGTGCCGGAGGCTGGCAGTTCTGGTTTGTCGGCAAATCAGGGCGGGCTTGATTTCTATGATATAGGTATTGCAGAGATGGTTCTTTTGCCGACGTCGAGCCTTGTAAACCACTTGGTGAAGGATTCAGGCCTGCGGGCGAAGTTCCATATAAATATTGTAGGGATTCGCCGCAACGGTGAGTACATAATGGACGATTTGCCTGACGTGCGCCTGCATGGCGGAGATGTGCTGTTGGTGCAGGGCACGTGGGCTAACATAAGCCTGCTCGGCAATGAGGAAGACGATTGGGTTGTATTGGGGCAGCCGCTTGAGGAGGCGGCGAAGGTTACTCTTGACTATAAGGCTCCACTTGCAGCCGCAATCATGTTGCTCATGATAGTACTGATGGTTTTCGACTTTATTCCCGTAGCTCCTGTCACGGCCGTCATGATAGCGGCTGTACTGATGGTGCTTACAGGATGTTTCCGAAATGTCGAGGCGGCGTATAAGACTATTAATTGGGAGAGTGTTGTACTTATCGGCGCAATGTTGCCGATGTCGGTCGCGCTCGAGAAGACAGGCGCGTCTGCCGCTATATCACATTCGCTTGTAAGCGGGCTTGGCGGTTACGGTCCTTTCGTGTTGCTTGCCGGTATATATTTCACCACATCGTTGCTTACGATGTTTATCAGTAATACGGCTACAGCAGTGCTTATGGCACCCATTGCCCTTACGTCGGCAACAGAGATAGGGCTTAGCCCGTATCCGTTCCTGTTTGCTGTTACGTTGGGCGCAAGTATGTGTTTTGCATCGCCTTTTGCCACTCCGCCGAATGCTCTTGTTATGCAGGCAGGCCGTTATTCGTTTATGGATTACATAAAGGTTGGCCTTCCGCTACAGTTGGTTATCGGCATAGTGATGGTATTCGTGTTGCCGTTGCTGTTCCCGTTTTAATTAAGAACTAAGAGTTAAGAATTAAGAAATTGTAGACAACCAACAAGCTATCTTTCTTAATTCTTAACTCTTAATTCTTAACTCTTAATTAAAGAATATTCTTAATTTTAGCCTATAATCGTTGCCACAATCCTGCGAGTCCCGCCATGATTCCTGTATTCACATAGGTATACCCCCTGCCATGTGCCGAGATTAAGGCGCCTGTTCGTAATCGGTATGGTGAGGCTGACTCCTGATATTACCGATTTCGCGTGTGCCGGCATGTCGTCGCGTCCCTCTAACGTATGGCTGTAATACGGCTGCGCTTCAGGTACAATGCGGTTGAATATACTTTCCATGTCATAGCGTACGTCTGGATCTGCGTTTTCGTTTATGCAAAGTCCGCAGCTTGTATGTTTTACAAATAAGTTGAGCAGGCCTTTCTCCGGAAGTGGCGGCAGCTGAGCCATGATTTCGTCCGTTATTAGGTGGAATCCGCGAGGCCTCGGTTTCAGGATTATCTCTACTTGTTCTGTCATGATTAACGGTTTTATTACGGATTGCAAAGATAGAGAAAAATAGGAAAAAACAGCCACCCGGAGTGTGTTTTCTTATGCGGTATAATGGGCGGCATGTATGCATTTCGTTGGTGTCAATATATCACGGCCATTTTAATATGCCGTATATTGCGTTGTGATAGGTGGCATTTTGTTCTCTTGTTTGCCGTCTTTCGTACGCTAAAATGCGGCATTTTGTTTTTCTTATTTTCATTTTTCATTATTTGTTTTGTAACGGTTTTGTAATACATAATGCTTAAATTTGCAAAAAATTACCGTACATAGTATGAATGCAAAGTATTTTTTTATAGCTTCATTGGCTCTTTTAACGGCTATTCCCGTTGTAGCTGATGACGACGATGACAAGGTGGATCTTACACTGAAAGTGCATGGTACCATCCGTGGCAAGTACGAATACCAGACGGAGGAGGGTGACGGCCGTTTCCAGGTACGCAATGCGCGCGTTAGCCTTGAGGGCAATGTTACGAAAATAGTGTCTTATAAGGCGGAAATCGACCTGTCTGATGAAGGACAGATAAAAATGCTTGACGCATATACAAGGTTGAAGCCGGTGCGCGGTCTTGATTTTACGATAGGCCAGATGCGAGTGCCGTTTACAATCGACGCCCACCGTTCGCCGCACATGCAGTATTTTGCCAACCGCTCGTTCATTGCCAAGCAGGTGGGCAACGTGCGTGACGTCGGTGCAACTTTGGGATATTCGTTCAATGCGGGCATTCCTATTAAACTGGAGGCTGGAATGTTTAACGGGTCAGGACTTACCGACCAAAAGGATTTCTGGACTAACAACATCAACTTTTCAGCCAAGGCGCAGTTTTTCCTTCCGCGTGGATTTAACATTACGTTGAGCACCCAGAAAATCAAGCCTGATAATGTTGGCATAATGATGTATGACGCAGGTGCGTACTATCATGCGCACGGATGGCATGTGGAGGCTGAATACCTGTATAAGCATTATGCTGATGATGCTTTTGACGCAGTACATTCGGTTGACGCGTTCGTAAGTTACGACATACCGTTACGTAAGTGTTTTTTCAAGAAAATAACGCCGTTGGTGCGTTATGATTATATGAGCGACCATAGTGACGGTATACGTTATAACGCCGATGGAGACGAGGATACGTCGGGTGCGTTGACCATCAATGATTATCAGCGCTCGCGACTGACGGGTGGCTTGACCTTCAGCTTGTCACTGCCGTTCGTTTCTGACATCCGCCTTAACTATGAAAAGTATTTCTATCGTGAGGGAGCTATTGCAAAACCTTCGGAGCGTGACAAGATTGTAATAGAGTTTATGACACGTTTCTGATTATCGACAGATTGACTATAAACAGACGAGCAGACAGGGATATTTGCCTTGTCTGCTCGTCTGCTTTACGGATAATATATCAACTTGTTTGTTGGTTAGCCCGTAACTTGTCAGCTAATTAGTTATATGTAACTCGTTTTTGAGGAATTTTGGAGTGAATCCCTTATCGCTCACCGCCACTTCCTCGGGCGTTCCAGTGGACAAAACAACTCCGCCGTTGCGTCCGCCCTCAGGCCCCATGTCAATAATATAGTCGGCAAGTTTTATTACGTCAAGATTGTGCTCGATGACGATTACCGTGTTGCCGCGGTCAACGAGCTTTTGAAGAACATTCATCAATATGCGTATATCCTCGAAATGAAGCCCTGTTGTTGGTTCGTCGAGTATGTAAATAGTCTTGCCCGTATCGCGCTTGCTTAGTTCCGTAGCGAGTTTTACGCGCTGGCTTTCGCCGCCTGAAAGGGTTGTTGAGGGTTGTCCGAGCTTGATGTATCCCAATCCTACGTCCTGTATAGTCTTTATTTTGCGTAGAATGTCGGGCACGTTTTCGAAAAACTCAACAGCCTGGTTGATGGTCATGTCGAGCACGTCAGCAATGCTTTTTCCTTTATAACGAACCTCGAGGGTCTCACGGTTGTAGCGCTTGCCGTGGCAAACCTCGCATGGCACCATGATGTCCGGCAGGAAGCGCATTTCTATTGTCTTGTATCCGTTGCCGCCGCAAGCCTCGCAACGGCCGCCTTTCACGTTGAACGAGAAACGTCCGGGTTTGTATCCGCGTATCTTGGCTTCGGGCAGGTTGACGAACAACGAGCGTATGTCGCTGAACACTCCGGTGTATGTCGCTGGGTTGGAGCGTGGAGTTCGGCCCAACGGACTTTGGTCTACGTTTACCACTTTGTCGACAAACTCCAGTCCTTCTATCGAAGCATACGGCATAGGTTTCTTTAACGAACGGTAGAAATGTTGGCTTAGTATAGGTTGCAGTGTTTCGTTTATCAGTGTTGATTTACCGGAGCCACTCACTCCTGTAACTACAATCAGCTTGCCGAGAGGAAAATCAACGTCTACATTTTTAAGGTTATTGCCCGAGGCTCCGTGCAGTGTTATGCTTTTGCCGTTGCCTTCCCGTCTTTTGGCAGGAATCTCAATGCTCATTTCTCCGTTAAGGTATTGTGCGGTGATGGTGTGCGTCTTTAGCATTTCTGCCGGTGTGCCTTGGAATACAACTTCGCCTCCTTTGCGTCCGGCTTTCGGACCTATGTCGACAATATAGTCGGCATTGAGCATCATGTCTTTGTCATGTTCTACCACGATTACGGTGTTGCCGAGGTCGCGCAGTTCTTTCAACGACTTAATCAGTCTGTCGTTGTCGCGTTGGTGCAGGCCTATACTCGGCTCGTCAAGTATGTATAATACGTTTACAAGTTGTGAGCCGATTTGCGTAGCAAGCCTTATGCGCTGGCTCTCTCCTCCCGACAGGGTTGCCGATTGGCGGTTAAGCGAAAGATAGTTGAGGCCGACTTCGAGCATGAAGTCTATCCTTGTTATTATTTCCTTTATTATTTCGTCGGCAATGCGTCGTTGCCTTTCGTTAAGGTGTTTTTGTGCCTCTATGAGCCATGTTTTCAGTTCGTCAATGTCCATGTCGGCCACTTCAGATATGTTTTTGTCCCAAATCCTGTATGATAACGACTCACGATTGAGTCTTTGCCCCTTGCATTCAGGACATTGGCATACGGTCTGGAATTGGTCAGCCCATTTCTGGCCGCTTGCGCTGTCGTCATTCTCTATCACGCTGCGCAGGTATTTTACTACGCCGTCAAATTCTACAAAATAGTCGCTTGATGTGTGTACGAGTTCTTTGCGTATGCGTACGTTCTCCATCGAACCGTACATTATCTCGCTCATTGCCTCGTCAGGAATGTCCTTTACCGGAGCGTTGAGGTCGAAACCGTATTTCTCCAGTATTGATTCGATTTGCCAGAATATCATCTGGTTTTTGTATTTCCCTAACGGTACTATGGCGCCCTGGCGTATGGATAGCCCGCTGTCAGGCATGACTTTTGTTATGTCGATTTCGTTGATGTATCCAAGACCTTTGCATTTCGGGCATGCGCCTTCAGGAGAGTTGAATGAGAACTTGTTTGGGGCAGGGTCGCCATATGATATGCCAGTTGTGGGGCACATAAGCCTTTTACTGTAATATTTTGCCTCATTGGTGTCTTTCTCCATTATCATCAGTAGTCCGTCACCCTGTTTCATGGCCGACGATACGCTTTTTTTCAACCGTTCGTCGTCCTTGTCCTGAACCTTCAGCTTATCGACAACGACCTCTATGTTATGGTTTTTGTAGCGGTCGGTCTTCATTCCTCGGGTGATTTCTTTCAGTTCTCCGTCAACTCTAATGTATAAATATCCCTTGCGGCGCATGCTTTCGAACAGTTCACGGTAATGTCCTTTACGGTTACGTACCAGCGGAGCGAGGATATATATCGGTTTGCCGCTGTACCGTTCATGAATCATTTTGAGCACGTCCTCTTCGGTGTATTTAACCATCTCCTCGCCAGTGGCATAGCTATATGCTATACCTGCGCGGGCGTACAGCAGTCGCAGGTAGTCATATATTTCGGTGGTAGTGCCCACGGTAGAGCGCGGATTCTTGTTCGTAGTTTTTTGCTCAATGCTGATAACGGGGCTCAGTCCCGTTATTTTGTCAACGTCAGGACGCTCCATTCCTCCGAGAAAATTCCTGGCGTATGCCGAGAATGTCTCGATATAGCGCCGCTGTCCTTCAGCGTAGATTGTGTCAAAGGCAAGCGACGACTTGCCGGAACCGCTCAGTCCGGTAATAACGGTCAAGCTGTTTCGGGGTATCTCGACGTCTATATTCTTGAGGTTATGTACACGTGCCCCCCAGACATTTATCTTTTCGTCAGTCATAATCCTTGATTAATTCATAATTCACGTTCATCGTTCACAATAGAGGTGGCGGCATAATTCCTTTTTGCCATTCTCGCCTTTCCACTTTCTTATCTTCTCACCTTTGATTCATTCCGTTATCGTACCGGTGCTTTCGGTGTATCCTCTCAACAGGTTTACGTCGCGCTTGATATTGAACTCTCGTCCGTCTGCCCCGCGCGCCTTGACCAATACGAAATAAACGCCTTGGGCAACGTCTTTACCTTTGTACTTCCCGTCCCATCCGCCGGCAGGGTCATTCCATTCATACAGCTTCTGTCCCCAGCGGTTGAAGATGTAGGCGTGGAATTCCACTATCGACTGATAATTGCTTTTTGCCTTGTATATATCGTTTATACCGTCGCCGTTGGGCGAGAACGCGTTTGGCATTTCCAGTTGGCTCTCGCTAATGCTTACCCTCAATGGCCCTCTTTCGGCCCAGTATTCCTCGGTATAGGCGATGGTATCAGTACCGTTAACGAATGTCGCGTAAAGCACTATGTTATGTGTTCCTGCTTGTGTGAAGGTGTATTCTGTGTCTTCCTCATATCGTGTCAGGTATGGTGACTCTTCGCCTTCCAAGGTAAAGTGCCATTCGTATGAGGCTGTGTATTCCCCTACATTTTCCGGATTGGCACGGAATACGCCTGGCAGAGGGGCGTTACCAGAGTAGTCCTCACTCTCTTCCTCACCGTCATCGGTGGTGTATGTAGCCGTAGGATTGATAGTCGGCACTTCGCTGTCGGTCTGCGCGCATGCCGGCATTATAAGCATAAGCCATGACAAGATAGCCACAACGCATATTATACAGCGGTTGTGGCATGTTTTTTTATTGTATGCAAAGTTCATATATCAAGGTTGTTGCTGTTATTGTTTTATCCTGCAAAATTAATGAATAAAGTTGATTTTCCCTTCCTTTTTCATCATTTTTATATGACTATATGCATGGCGCGAGCTCCATTAACGATGAAGCCCCATTCCTGTGCAGGAATGGGGCTCACGCTTAATTCATTATGAATATGAAAATGTTTTGACTATTGAAAGCCTTTTTAGAGAAAATTCTTTTTTATTTGTTGATAAATTTCTTTCCGTTCTGGATGAGCACACCCTTGGTGTCCTTTGTCACACGCTGCCCCGCAAGGTTGTAGATTGGAGCATTCGGGTCTGCCTGTTCTTCGGTTGTGATGTTGGTAATGCCAGAACTTGTACTCGGGGTATATTTTATGTCATAAAAGTTAACACCTCCGCTTTCTGAATAAATATATATTGTTCCTGCATCTCCTGTATAATTGATGGTTCTGGATTCAATAGACTCACCTTGAACATCGTTATATGTTGCTACATTTATTTTTGTACCGTTCACATTCGCATCAACGTACACAGTTCTTATGGCTGAACTACTTGAGGACATCAAAGCCATATATATTGTACAATCACCTGCAACATCAAAAGCAATTACTCTTGCAGAAGGTGTGCCATTATCATCAAATGTACCTGCGCCTCCTAACTTCAAACGTTGCGTATAATCAACGCCGTCTATACTTTTTTTATTACCATCAATAGTGACGTCTGCATCAGAATTTGCATAGATTGTGAGTCCATCTTGGGTATAAGTAGAAGTTAATGTTGTTTTTTCCCAATTAGAGAAATTCCAATCTGTTGTCTGTGCATTAACAGAAACAGCCCCACCCAATAAGGCGATGGCAACGAGCGTAAAAAGTTTTTTCATAATCGTTTGTTTTTAAAGATTAGTAATAAATTAGTTTTTAATAATGTTGCAAATATAATAGATTTCTTCTAATAATGAAAATTTTTTGAAAAAGAATAAGCTTTACGAATAGTTAAAGTTGTTAAATATTTGTGTCTATTTACCTTATATATAGTGTCTGTCTTTTGTCAAATGGATTTAATAAGTGCCAATGCATTTGTCATTCCGTGCTTGACACGGAATGACAATAGCGACCGCCTATTTTGTAGGGTGTTGTATGTCTTGTTAATGACCGTCAGCCTTGCGCTATACCGTATGGCTTGTATGTGTTGACTGTCTTGTTACAGACTGCTGCATGGAGTTGAGCAGTATGGCATTATCCTATTTATGGTTGTTACGATATGTCCCTCCTGTCATGGTTGTTCCTGATCATCTGGATTATAGTCTTCATGTAGTTGTTTATACATGTCGGATATTGCTTTTACATAACTTTTATCTACACCAATTTCCGTTGACAAGTCTTGCCATTGTGGATTATTTCGTTCTATCAGTGCTATTTTCCACGCACGTTTCCGGCTTTTCAGCTGTTTTTCTCTTTTTATAGCGGTTGCAAAGGAAGAAAACGGTTCGTAATATACTAACGTCTTGACGGAATAACGATTTGTAAAACCTTTATTTATTCCTGATATGTGTTCCGCTACACGCCGTATTAGGTTGTTTGTCACGCCAATGTAAAGCGTTCCGTTGCGTTTGCTTGCCATTATGTAGACGAACCCTTTGTTTATTTCCATTTCTTTACGGAATGTGGCTTTTATACTCCGTTATCTCCGCAACGGGGCCTATTTCTCCCTGTTCTTTGTCCTTATGAGGTCAAATAGGTATGTCAGTTTCACGACAATGTTACCAAAGTTTGATTTGCCGAAGTAGTCTTTCTTTGAGTCTCCGTAGATGTTGCCAAGTCCGTAGTAGTAGCGTGCTTCGAGTTGGAAGTGTCCAACCTTGGGGTGTGAATATTCAAGGCCGAGTCCTGCGGCGATACCGTAGTCGAACTTGTTTTCCACGGCCATGGTGTATTGTGCTACAATGTCGTTCACACGTTCGTCAACGTTGGCGTCGTTGACGTTGAAGTTTGTCTTGGTTGATTCGCCTATGCAGAAGCCGATTTGTGGGCCAGCCTGGAAGAAGAATTGAAAGCCTTTCTCCTCGCGTCCCCATCCCAGGTGCGCGAAAACGGGAATCTGTATGTATGTCATCGTGCGGCTGTATTCCTCGGGCAGCCCTGTTACGGGGTTTATTACGGGAGCGTCGTTAATGTCGAGTATATCCTCCTTCCATCCTATCTGTGCATAGTTCACCTCAGCCTGTACGGCGCAGATTGTGCTGAAGTATTTTTCGCATACGTATCGGAACGACAAGCCGCCGGTGATTCCGCCGTGGAACGTCTGGTTGACTTTCGGAGTAAATCCCACGTTGCTTAATATATATCCGCCGTTGACGCCGATACTCAGGTCGTTGCGGTATTTCCCCACCTGTGCCGATACCGTTATTGCCGGAGCCAGCATGGCTAGTGATATGATGAGTTTGCGTATCTGCATGTATCGTCGAAGGGTTGTGTCAGAAGTTGATTATGGATATAGAGTTGTCGCGGTTGTAGTGTATGAAGAGCAGGCTGTTGTTCCTGTATCCTCCGCCTGTTCCTGACCGCTTGAAGCTGAGCGGCGTCTGTAGGGCGTTAGGGTCTTCGTCCGCGCCGGTGAAGCTCTTGCCCTTGGCGCGTAGTCCGCGCAGGAAGAACATGCCGTGGTCGTATCCCGTAAGGGCGAAGCGTGGCAGGTAGTCCATCATGTCGCTCTTGAATGTCCTGCGGTATCGTGCCTCAAAGTTCTTGACTTTTGTGGAGTATGAGTTGTAATAGAACGTTGACGGGACGTAAGTGTCGTACTTGCAGAACTTGCCCATGTTGTACTTGGCGTACATCAGCCATTCCGTGTATCCGAAGAGAGACACCTTCAGCTCAGGGTGCTCGCCTGTAAGTGCGTCAAGCATGTCTATTACAGTGTTAAGCTCGGGCGAGCGGCCCGTGTTGAGCACCACCATGTTGGGCTTGATTGCGCTGAACGCGCGGGCAAAGCCGGCGCTACCGGAGTTGATGTTGGTGACGTTGCACGCTATGCCTTTTTCCTCAAGCCGTTTGCGTAGCGAGAAGGTGAATACGCCCTTGTCGCTCGTCTTGTCGTTACAGTCGATTACCACAATGTTGTAATCCTTGAATCGGTAGGCAAACTGGTTGATGACGTCGCCGAAGAATGTCTCCGGGTCTTGGTATACCTGGAATATATTGGGATTGGTGTCGACATCGTTTCCGGTTATGGAGAATGGTATCACCAGCTTGATGTTGTTGTCTTTCACGAAGAATGACAGTGGTTTAACCTGTTTGGAGTACAGCGGCCCGAATATGACATCGCACTTTGCCATGTCGTCTTTTACGAGAGTGCGGTATATGTCGGCGTCGATAGGCACGTTCCATGCGTTCACGGCGATTGACATACCTTCTTTTTTCAGGTCTTCGCATGCCATTAGCAGGCCCCGGTAATATTCGAGCATGCGGCGTCCGTCTCCGTCGACATTATGCAGAGGCAGCACCACGCCCACCCTCAGTGCTCCGGCAGGAACCTCGGCCTTGGTCACGTTGGTGGCTTTAGACGCGGCAGTTCCTTCGGGGTAGGGTATGAATATGTAGTCGCCTTTCTTGAGTTTGTAGTCGGGCGAGCTCATTTCGGGGTTGGCCTTTACAAGGTCCTGTACGGTCAGTCCGTATTCGCGCGCTATGCCGTAAAGCGTCTCCTTGCTTTTTACTTTGTGCATTTCACGCCAGTTCTTGTTGTCTTGCGCCATTCCGACGCCGCAGAACACTACGGCCATTATCGCCGTTATGATGTATCTTGAAAAATGTATCATGTCTTTTTTTAGCTTTATGTGGTTGCAAAGATAGTGCAAATCGAGCGTAATGCAAAATAAAAGCGAGAGAAACGAGTTTTTATTTTCATTGCCGAGATGCAGCCTATGTTATTTAAAGATGGCGCAAATCGGGCAGAATGCAAAGTTTTTTTTGAGTCAAAGTAGTCAAATGAGTTATCGCTCGCTCCGCTCGTTAAGTAGTTAATGACAAATGACCTGCATGGTTCGTACGTAGTTCAATGTATATAAAATAGGTAGGCAGAGCATTCATCTAAACCTGGCAATCACAAATTGTTGACCACATGACACCCGCATTCAAGCCAGGCAGTCGCCTGGCTTGAATGCGGGTGTCATGGCCTTGACGGTTTGCCGTAAAGAATTTTGCAGGCGTTTTCATCGGATGGACACGTTGCCGGTACGAGAGGCGGTTGAAAACCGTAACTTTTAATGCTGTTGCGGCTTACGGTTTTTATGGATGAGTCTATATAAAATGACGGTCTTTAATCGTTTGCCTTGTTTCTGCTTACGGACTAAAAGGCCGTCTTTAGCAACATTAAAGACGGCCTTTTACACTGTCAAAGACGGTCTTTAGCCGCCTTGACAGCCGTCCTTTAGCTGCTCGCCGGCTGCATGCTGTGGCCGGCTGTATGCCCGCAGGCCGTGTCCTTAAAGCCTTGAGGGCATACCGTTTTGGGCATTCGGATAGTTAAATAATGCTTTTTGTCTTGTCGATAAGTTTAATTTTCGTAACTTTGCAAAAATATTTTTTGTACTGATGAGACTGTTTTTTATTCTTGCGGCCTGTCTGTTGCCGTTGGCCGCGATGGCACAAGGTGTGTGGGAACGGCCCGACGCTGGCAATGGCGAGGCGAAGGAACAACAGGAGGAGAAACCAAACCCTGACGCCAAATACCTTGCAGGAGCCGTCCCTGAGGTTGACGGCAAGGTAGAATGGCAACTCGACGTGGATGTGCCAGGCAAGACAGCCGACCAGATTTACGATATAATGTTGCAATGTTTTACCGACTTGACCAAGACCGAGAACCAGCTTGAAGGCAGCCAGGTGGCGTTGGTCAACAAGGCAGAGCACATCGTCGTGGCAAACATCAGGGAGTGGCTCGTCTTTACTGACAAGTTTTTAATGCTTGACAGGACAAAGTTCAACTATACCCTCATAGCCTACTGCAAGGACAACCACCTTACCGTCACCCTCGGGCGAATAACCTACAGGTATGAAGAGGAGCGCGTGGGTAACGGCGGGTATGTGTACAAGGCCGAGGAGTGGATTGACGACGACAGCGCGCTTAACCGCAAGAAGACACGGCTCGTGGCCGGTTCGGCAAAGTTCCGCCGCAAGACTGTCGACCGCAAGGACTATCTCTTCAGCGTAATCAAGGAAGCCGTTTTGAAATAATTGGCTGCCGTTCATTTACAAACATCAGGATTTAATGCTTACGAACCAGGACAATACGGCCCGCAACGCCAGGCCGCAACACCGCCGCGAGAACGGCGAAGACCGCTATCTGCGGCTGCGAAACATACTGAACTTGATATTCATGCTCGGGGCCCTCATAGGTGTATTAGTGTATTTTCAATGGGATAAACAGACAGGCACGATAATCATTCTCGTGTCGATGGTGTTCAAGATTGTAGAATGTGTATTCCGTTTCATGAAATGAGGACAAGGATTGTCGCCGCACTGTCTTTGTTGTTGCTGTTTGCGTATATGCCTGCCGAGGCGCAGGACTACAACCAGCTGACTGACACCGGCGAGTTTACCAACTCAACCGACAGCCGTGACAGAACCCGCGACCGCGACTCCCTGTCGTCGAGAAACAAGGAAATTCCAAAGGGACTGAAGGTGTGGACCGTCGACGAACGCTTCGGAGAGCGTACCGCCGCCGAGCCGGACACCTTGCCGCATATGTACATGAACTCGATTTTCGACACCGGAATGCGTGGCGAATACAACACGCTGGGCAATCTCGGGTCGCCGCGTATTAACCGTATATTCATAGACCGTGGCGAGAATAAGCAGTTCATGTTCACTCAGCCTTATGACTATTTCATAACGCCAGTGGACAAGTTTCATTTTACCAATACGCTTTCGCCCATCACGAATATATCATATAACGAGTGCGGAAACAGGGAAAACGGCGAAAACCACTTTAAGGCATTGTTCGGAGTGAACGTCGGCAAGAAGCTGGGCGTAGGTTTTAAGTTCGATTACATCTACGGGCGTGGATATTTCCAGAACCAGAGTACGTCGCACTTTAATTATTCCATGTACGCTTCCTACCTCGGCGAGCGCTACCAGGCGCACCTCCTGTTGTCGACGAACCATGAGAAGGTTGCCGAGAACGGTGGTATTACCGATGACCAGTACATAACCCATCCCGAGACTTTTGAGGATAATTTCCGTAACAACGAGATTCCTGTGGTCCTGTCGGAAAACTGGAACCGCAACGATAACCAGCACGTATTCTTCTCGCACAGGTACAGCTTCGGATTCAGGCGGAAAGTCAAGATGACCGAGGACGAAATCAAGGCAAAGAAGTTTGCCATGGAGTCAGCAAAGGAGAATGCCGCCAAGAAGGCAAAGGAAGAGGCCCGCAAGAAAGCAAAGGAAGAGGGCCGCGATTTTAACGAGGACGAGTTTGATGAGCGCAAGACATATTCAGGACGTCCTGACGACGCTGTCATAGCCGGCAATGAGCCAGCCGACACACTGAAAGCGCTGGGCGGAAGAATATCGGTCGACAAAGCCACGGCCGACAGCCTGATTGCTGCCGGAGAGCAACAAACGCAGGGCGAGCAGATGGACACTACCTGGATGAAGGATGAATACGTGCCTGTAACGAGCTTTATCCATACGCTTAAATTCGACAATTATACGAGGATATACCAGGCTTATGACACTCCGGAGGGCTATTACGCCAATAACTATCCGGTATTCGAGAAATTTCTTGGCGACTCAATCTATGACCGCACCACCCATTATTCGCTGAAGAACACTTTTGGCGTGGCTCTTCTCGAAGGTTTCAACAAGTGGGCAAAGGCTGGCCTGAGGGCTTTCGTCACGTCAGACCTACGCCACTTTACCCTTCCTGACTCGGTAGGCGGGCGGACATCGTACAACGAACACAACCTGAGCGTGGGCGGACAGCTTATAAAAACACAAGGTTCTACGCTGCATTATAACGTCACGGCTGAGACATGGCTGCTTGGCGAGGATGCAGGGCAGCTGAAAATCGACGGTACGGCAGACCTTAACTTCAGGTTGTTCAAGGACACTGTGACTCTTGCCGCCAATGCTTATTTCCACAGGGTGAACCCTACATTTTATTACCGTCATTACCATTCAAAGCATTTCTGGTGGGATAACGACGGCCTTGATCAGGAGTTGCGTACACATATCGAGGGAGTATTCTCGTTGAAACGTACGAGAACTAGATTGAGGGTGGCTTATGATAACCTGCAGAATTATACATATTTTGCCCAAAGTTACAATATAACGGATGACTTCGGACGGACAGGCAACAATGTCACAGTTCGCCAGCACTCGGGTAATCTCAGTCTGCTTACGGCACAACTGTCGCAGGACTTTACTTTCGGGCCGCTTAACTGGGAAAGCCAGGTTACTTACCAGAAATCAAGTAATGACAACGTGCTGCCCGTGCCAATGCTCAACATATACACCAACCTGTACCTGCACTTCAAGATAGCACGCGTATTGACCGTCGACCTCGGCGGCGACGCCCGTTATTTCACCAGCTATAAGGCTCTTGACTACAGTCCTGCGCTCGGTCAGTACACAGTGCAGGATAACGGCACGGCCAACGTTGAGATAGGGAATTTCCCCGTTGTGAACGTTTATGCCAACATGCACTTGAAACATACACGCTTTTTCGTAATGATGAGTAACATTAATGGAGGTGGAGGCAAGGGTTTCCTGGCTCCGCATTATCCTATTAACGGGCGTATATTCCGTTTCGGGTTGTCGTGGAATTTCTTTAATTAAAATTGTGTATTGTCAGCTCGTTTTAGTAAATTTGCAGCTGTTTATAATAAAGAAAGGATATTAACAATGCCTCAGATTTCAGTCCGCGGTCTTGAGATGCCAGAGTCTCCGATCAGGAAATTGGCGCCTTTGGCCGCTGCAGCAAAGCAACGTGGAATAAAGGTCTATCACCTGAATATCGGTCAGCCGGACCTGCCTACTCCGCAAGTTGCCCTTGACGCAATAAGGAATATTGACCGCACGGTTCTCGAGTATTCGCCGTCGCAGGGGTATTTGAGCTATCGTACGAAGCTGGTCGACTACTATAAGAAATACAACATCAATGTAACCCCCGACGACATAATCATAACATGCGGTGGAAGTGAGGCTGTACTTTTCGCCTTTATGTCGTGTTTGAATCCTGGTGATGAAATCATCGTGCCAGAACCGGCCTACGCCAATTACATGGCTTTTGCCATATCGGCCGGTGCCAAGATACGTACAATAGCTACGACAATCGAAGAGGGTTTCTCCCTGCCTAAGGTAGAGAAGTTTGAGGAGTTGATCAACGACCGCACGAGAGCCATCCTTATATGTAATCCTAACAACCCTACGGGATACCTTTATACGCGTAGGGAGATGCACCAGATACGCGACTTGGTAAAGAAGTACGATCTTTACTTGTTCTCCGACGAAGTTTACCGTGAGTATATTTATACAGGTTCGCCTTACATCAGTGCTTGCCATCTTGAAGGTATAGAGCAGAACGTTGTATTGATTGACTCTGTCAGCAAGCGTTACAGCGAGTGTGGAATACGTATCGGGGCGCTTATTACAAAGAATGCCGAGGTGCGCAGCGCGGTTATGAAGTTCTGCCAGGCACGCCTGTCGCCGCCGCTGATAGGACAGATTGCGGCGGAGGCGTCGCTCGATGCGCCGGAAGAATATTACCGTAACGTGTATGACGAGTATGTTGACCGGCGTAAATGCTTGATTGATGGGTTGAACCGTATACCAGGAGTATATTCGCCAATACCGATGGGAGCCTTCTATACAGTGGCAAAACTGCCTGTCGACGATAGCGAGAGGTTCTGCCGGTGGTGTCTTGAGGAGTTCAATTATGAAGGTGAAACGGTTATGATGGCTCCGGCTTCCGGCTTTTATACAACACCTGGGGCCGGTCATAATCAGGTGCGCATTGCGTACGTGCTAAAGAAAGAAGACCTTACACGCGCCTTGTTTGTGCTGCGTAAGGCATTGGAAGCTTATCCAGGAAGAGTAGACGAAGAATGAACCTGCCACTTTTCATAGCCAAACATCTGTATTCGGCTACAGACTCACGCCAGAAGGTCAGTCGTCCGGCCATGCGTATTGCCACGGCCGGCGTAGCCATCGGCTTGGCCGTAATGCTTATATCGGTAAGTGTTGTTTTCGGTTTCAAGCATACAATACGCGACAAGGTAATAGGTTTCGGCAGCCATATAACGGTTGCCAACTTCATGAGCCTGCACGGTAGGGAGCTTGCGCCGATATGTATGGACGACAGCATGATGCGGGTTTTAAGGTCGCTCGATGGCGTTAAGCATGTCCAGAGATATGCCATAAAGCAGGGAATACTCAAGACCGACAGCGATTTTCTTGGCGTTGCGTTCAAGGGAATCGCCAATGATTACGATACTACGTTCATCCATGACAACATGGTGGAAGGCGTTATACCTGCGTTTAGCGATACTGTAAGCACTAATAAGATACTTGTTTCGAAGATTATGGCGGACAGGCTGAGGCTGAATGCCGGCGACAAGGTGTTCGCTTATTTTATAGACAACGGTAACGTACGTGTCAGGCGGTTCACGGTGTCAGGCATATACCGTACTGACTTGACGCAATTTGATGATATATTGTGTTTTACCGACCTGTACACGGCTGTGCGCCTGAATGGTTGGGAGCCTGACCAAGCAGGAGGGGCAGAGCTTACAGTGAAAGATTTTAATGCCATAGACGTGGTTGAGGATGAAGTGGTCAAGAAAGTAAACCGTACTGTCGACAAGTACGGTGAAACCTATTCGTCTGAGACGATACAGGACGCCAACCCCCAGATTTTCACCTGGCTCGGACTGCTTGACCTCAATGTATGGATTATTCTTGTATTGATGTTGTGCGTGGCAGGCTTTACCATGATTTCAGGACTCCTTATCATCATACTTGAACGTACGTCGATGATTGGCGTGCTCAAGGCTCTCGGTGCCCGTAATGGCGTGGTACGCAAGACCTTCTTGTGGTTTGCGGTATTTATTATAGGCCGTGGCATGCTTATCGGTAACGTTGTGGGGCTTGGCCTTATGGCTCTGCAAAGGTTTACCGGGTTCATAAAGCTTGACGCTGCTACATATTATGTAGATACCGTACCTGTTGAATTCAGTATCTTGGCAATAATACTTCTCAATGTTGTTACACTTCTTGTGAGCGTCCTTGTGCTGATAGGGCCGAGCTATCTGGCGTCAATGATTCATCCTGCCAAGTCAATGAGATACGAATAAAAAGAACGAAGAATTAAAGCGTTTTTGAATATATGACCTTTAATTCTTCGTCCTTTATTTTTTCATCCTTTACTTTAATATCCAACGGGCATGTAAACCAGAGGAACCATATCTTCTTTTATGCCGAGGAATTTTTGCATTTCTGCAGGAGCATCGCCTGCATAACAGCAGACGGTAGACAACCCGTTAGCGGCACAGAAGAGGTAAACATTTTGCATTACGGCGCCAACATTGAGGCCACTTATTGCCTTGTTACCACCAGTGAGCTTATTGTTTGAAGCAATGACGAGCACTATCGGAGCCGTTTTTATGAACTTGTTACGGTCAGCGGCAGCAATGCGTAAGTCGCTGCTGCCTATTTTTATGAGTTTGTTGGCAGCCGCGTCGTAGCGGAAAGTACCGTCATCCTTGCCTACGTAGATGGTCACGTCCTGTCTGTTCATCGCTGACGGTGCCGTGCGTTTGCCGTCGGGACGGTTTACTCCGTCGGCAGCCCACAGGAGGTCGGACAGTGTCTGGTCCGTCAGTTGCCTGTCGGTAAACTGACGTGTAGAGTGTCTGTCGTTCAACGCTTTTGTCAGGCTGCCTGCCGTTTCGTTCTTGGTCGGTGTAGGCAAAGTTACGTCCTGTGCGCATGCAGACGTGCAGTACGCCGTAAAACCTAAGGTGGCGGCGAAAGCGAATGTTCGGATTTTGTTCATTTTCATGATTCGTTTTGTTAAAGTTCTCATGCAAATATATCACTAAAAAGCTATATTATGTTACGTAGCCTGCTGTTTTTTTGTTTTTATAATACTTCAAACTATTATTTAACGTGAATTCGATGATTTTGCAATTGAAAAACAATCGATTTGTAATATGCCGTATTTTACCATGCAAAAGGCCGTGTTTCATGCTCTAAAAGACCGTCTTTCGGAAGGTAATATAACGTGAGTTCGGTATAATAATCTTATGCAATAAGCCTGCTTTTATCAATGATGTCAATATTGAGTGACGGTTTCTTAGGAAGCAGGTTGTATGCGATAAGCCCTGCAATCAGGTTGGAAACAAAACCGTCAATGCTGCGGTGCCTGGTATGTTCAATGTAGCATACATTCTTGAGTTCGTCGTTGACGGTTTCAATGAGCGCCCTTTTCCGCAGCAGGATTTTGTCGTGCAGGTCCATGAGCGAGTT
>NZ_JACJJG010000249.1 GCF_016899855.1 Marseilla massiliensis | reverse complement strand
TGGTATCAAGCTCGTAGTCGTAGCCGTTTACCTCGTAGTTGTATGCTTTCCCTGCTTCCATGTCGTACCATTTGAAACTATCCTGGTATGAAAGGGTGTCTTCAGTGCCCAAGTTGCAGTCTATGTAGAATTTCTTGTCTTCCAATGAATTCCCATAGATGTCAACAAAGCTCTTTGAATGGTGGCAGTCATAACCTACTTGCTTGTATCCGTCTATGTAACCTCCTATTATCAATGCGTTCACCAAGGCACGTTTCAATACGTCGTCCTGGTTTGTGGAATATTGTCTTTCAGCAAGTCTCCAGATTTTGTTTGTTCCTTCCTCGTAGACCTTGTTGAAGATAACGCACCTCGCTATGATTTTTCCATGTTCGTTCTTCAAATAGGCGGCACTTGCATCAACCGAATCACTGTAAAAGTAATGGTATCCCTTGTCTGTCATGCAACTGTAGAAGTCTCCATCGCACTTGTTTGAATCGTAAATATCCCTGAAATTG
>NZ_JACJJG010000248.1 GCF_016899855.1 Marseilla massiliensis | reverse complement strand
ACATTGAAGCACAAGTTCCTGCCTTCTATACTGTAACCACTGCATCAAAGCATGATTCTACAGCAATGTCTTCAATCCATTATGAACCAAATGCTTATTATATATTCGACAGGGCTTATGACTCCTTTAAAGAACTCTATAGGATACATCTTACAGACTCTTTCTTTGTTGTCAGAGCCAAGACAAACTTAAAGTATAAGACAGTCAAATGGAAGCGGAGAATGCCAAGGAATATAATGACTGATGCGGAAGTGAAACTGACCGGTTATCTCTCCGAGAAGAAATATCCGGAATCATTCAGACTCGTCCGATATTACGATGAAGAAGATGACCGTGAGTTCACTTTTCTGACGAATGCGAAACAACTTTCTGCATTGGATGTTGCCAATCTTTACAAGAAAAGATGGTTGATTGAACTGTTCTTCAAATGGCTCAAGCAGCACCTCAAGATAAAGAAATTCTGGGGCACAACAGAGAACGCCGTCCGCATACAAATCAGTGTGGCTATTATCACA
>NZ_JACJJG010000247.1 GCF_016899855.1 Marseilla massiliensis | reverse complement strand
GCCCATCCCTTCATCGTCCTGTGGCTGTGCGCACGCTTTATATTGCATGACTTCAACGGTGTGGAGTCGATAATGGATATTCCAGTACATTTACCCAACGCACATGTCTGCAGGAACAGCAAAAGATGGAGTCCTACCTTAGCCTGGCGTTCTACGAAGCGGTTGTACGACAGGCGGTGTGGAAACTCCTTGCGCATGTGGTTACATACATAACCGAGGTAGAAAGACTTGAGGTCTCGGTGGCGCAAGATATGGAACAGTACGAGAATGGTCATCACCTCGCTGTCGGACATGAGGCACTGGCGGTTGCGGCGACGTTTGCCGCAGATGTCCAGCGTGTGTTTTTTCAGTTCAGGAGCAAAATATTTGCAGAATTCATCGAGAATACAGAAAATTTCTATTATATTTGCATCAGTCATGGGAATGAGATATTTTTATGTAACTTATTGATTATCAACTATAAAGGTACTAAAAATATCTCATTCCCACAACTTTTTCAATCGTTTTCTTATACCGAACTCACGTA
>NZ_JACJJG010000246.1 GCF_016899855.1 Marseilla massiliensis | reverse complement strand
GCCCATCCCTTCATCGTCCTGTGGCTGTGCGCACGCTTTATATTGCATGACTTCAACGGTGTGGAGTCGATAATGGATATTCCAGTACATTTACCCAACGCACATGTCTGCAGGAACAGCAAAAGATGGAGTCCTACCTTAGCCTGGCGTTCTACGAAGCGGTTGTACGACAGGCGGTGTGGAAACTCCTTGCGCATGTGGTTACATACATAACCGAGGTAGAAAGACTTGAGGTCTCGGTGGCGCAAGATATGGAACAGTACGAGAATGGTCATCACCTCGCTGTCGGACATGAGGCACTGGCGGTTGCGGCGACGTTTGCCGCAGATGTCCAGCGTGTGTTTTTTCAGTTCGGGAGCAAAATATTTGCAGAATTCATCGAGAATACAGAAAATTTCTATTATATTTGCATCAGTCATGGGAATGAGATATTTTTATGTAACTTATTGATTATCAACTATAAAGGTACTAAAAATATCTCATTCCCACAACTTTTTCAATCGTTTTCTTATACCGAACTCACGTA
>NZ_JACJJG010000245.1 GCF_016899855.1 Marseilla massiliensis | reverse complement strand
GCCCATCCCTTCATCGTCCTGTGGCTGTGCGCACGCTTTATATTGCATGACTTCAACGGTGTGGAGTCGATAATGGATATTCCAGTACATTTACCCAACGCACATGTCTGCAGGAACAGCAAAAGATGGAGTCCTACCTTAGCCTGGCGTTCTACGAAGCGGTTGTACGACAGGCGGTGTGGAAACTCTTTGCGCATGTGGTTACATACATAACCGAGGTAGAAAGACTTGAGGTCTCGGTGGCGCAAGATATGGAACAGTACGAGAATGGTCATCACCTCACTGTCGGACATGAGGCACGGGCGGTTGCGGCGACGTTTGCCGCAGATGTCCAGCGTGTGTTTTTTCAGTTCGGGAGCAAAATATTTGCAGAATTCATCGAGAATACAGAAAATTTCTATTATATTTGCATCAGTCATGGGAATGAGATATTTTTATGTAACTTATTGATTATCAACTATAAAGGTACTAAAGATATCTCATTCCCACAACTTTTTCAATCGTTTTCTTATACCGAACTCACGTATCAT
>NZ_JACJJG010000244.1 GCF_016899855.1 Marseilla massiliensis | reverse complement strand
TATTTTTGCCGATGTTTTTTAATGATACGTGAGTTCGGTATAAGAAAACGATTGAAAAAGTTGTGGGAATGAGATATCTTTAGTACCTTTATAGTTGACAATCAATAAGTTACATAAAAATATCCATTCCCATGACTGATGCAAATATAATAGAAATTTTCTGTATTCTTGATGAGTTCTGCAAATATTTTGCTCCTGAACTGAAAAAACACACGCTGGACATCTGCGGCAAACGTCGCCGCAACCGCCAGTGCCTCATGTCCGACAGTGAGGTGATGACCATTCTCGTACTGTTCCATATCTTGCGCCACCGAGACCTCAAGTCTTTCTACCTCGGTTATGTATGTAACCACATGCGCAAAGAGTTTCCACACCGCCTGTCGTACAACCGCTTCGTAGAACGCCAGGCTAAGGTAGGACTCCATCTTTTGCTGTTCCTGCAGACATGTGCGTTGGGTAAATGTACTGGAATATCCATTATCGACTCCACACCGTTGAAGTCATGCAATATAAAGCGTGCGCACAGCCACAGGACGATGAAGGGATGGGC
>NZ_JACJJG010000243.1 GCF_016899855.1 Marseilla massiliensis | reverse complement strand
GCCCATCCCTTCATCGTCCTGTGGCTGTGCGCACGCTTTATATTGCATGACTTCAACGGTGTGGAGTCGATAATGGATATTCCAGTACATTTACCCAACGCACATGTCTGCAGGAACAGCAAAAGATGGAGTCCTACCTTAGCCTGGCGTTCTACGAAGCGGTTGTACGACAGGCGGTGTGGAAACTCTTTGCGCATGTGGTTACATACATAACCGAGGTAGAAAGACTTGAGGTCTCGGTGGCGCAAGATATGGAACAGTACGAGAATGGTCATCACCTCGCTGTCGGACATGAGGCACTGGCGGTTGCGGCGACGTTTGCCGCAGATGTCCAGCGTGTGTTTTTTCAGTTCAGGAGCAAAATATTTGCAGAACTCATCAAGAATACAGAAAATTTCTATTATATTTGCATCAGTCATGGGAATGGATATTTTTATGTAACTTATTGATTGTCAACTATAAAGGTACTAAAGATATCTCATTCCCACAACTTTTTCAATCGTTTTCTTATACCGAACTCACGTAATATTAACAGGTGTATTGGAAAAAG
>NZ_JACJJG010000242.1 GCF_016899855.1 Marseilla massiliensis | reverse complement strand
AATTTAAAAACTTTTCGACTTGCGCTTGTGGCGCTGTTCACGCTCATCGTGGGCTCGCTGTCGGCGCAGACAATCAAAGGAAATGTGAAAGATTCCAACGGAGAGGCCGTCATCGGCGCAACAGTCCTCGAAAAAGGGACTAAAAACGCCGTAGTGACCGATATCGACGGAAACTTCTCCATTAAGTTATCGAGCGGTAACGAACTGCAGTTCTCATATATTGGTATGAAGCCGCAGACGGTAAACGTTACCGGCAAAAGCACCGTCAATATCGTAATGGAAGACGAGGCAACCAATCTTGACGACCTCGTTGTCATCGGTTACGGCTCCGTTCGCCGCAAGGACCTTACCGGTTCCGTGGCCACTGTGAGCAACGAAGCCCTCGCGGCTGTTCCGGTTGCGTCAGTAACCGAAGCCCTCACGGGTAAGATGGCCGGCGTAAACATCACCACGACCGAGGGCTCGCCCGACGCCGACGTGAAAATACGTGTACGTGGAGGAGGCTCGCTGTCACAGGACAACTCGCCGCTGTACGTTGTCGACGGATTCCCCGTTGA
>NZ_JACJJG010000241.1 GCF_016899855.1 Marseilla massiliensis | reverse complement strand
GGATGGTATTTCTGCACTTGGTCAAGATGAGCCACCATGCAGGGATAGGTCTTTGCAGTTCCCTTGGTTATGTAGATATTCCCAGTGTTCCAGTCAAGTTCCATCTTTGCACCTTGTATGTTCTTGTCAACCCACTTGCAGACGAAAGAAATTATCTTGCCCTCGTATCCTGACTTTGAGTGGATCTTGTAAAGCTGTTTTAATAATTTGAAATCCATAATCTTTACGCTTTTTGTTTTGTTGTTGAATTTGATTTTGATTTAATTTGAAGAGAGATTAAAGGATGAAGCCATGACATTTTTGCTTTGTTCTGTTTTTATTTTCTGTCACAGCTCCATCCCTTATCGTTTCATTTTTAATTTTTCATTGTTAATTTTTATTTATATGCTACGCCGCTTTGAGTTCCACTCGACGATGTTCCGAGATATAACAATCCTCCGCTTTCTCCCTGCATTCTTCAGAGCAGTAGCAGTTCCCCGTCAACTCCGATTCATGGCCGTCATCTTTTACAAACCATTCGCCGCACCAAGGACAACGGTCAACATCCTCCTCGTGATAGTACAT
>NZ_JACJJG010000240.1 GCF_016899855.1 Marseilla massiliensis | reverse complement strand
GGACAATACGCAAGAGCCGCCCAAACCTTCCGTTTGGACGGCTCTTATTATATACGGCAACCCCATTGATTATCAGTGATTATGCGAAAGGCCGTGTTTTGCACTGCAAAACACGGCCTTTTAGCCTACTGTTGACGGCCTTTCGGCGTGAGAAAGACGGCTTATCGCATATTCACTGATAATCAAAGCGTTAGCCATATGTGCCAAGTATTTCTGTATTAAGGCAAAGAGCCGTCCAAACCTTTCGTTTGGGCGGCTCTTGTTTATTGTCCGGACGGTCTTCGAGAGGTTGTTCCGGCGTAGCCTTCTCACCTCCTCACCTTCTCATCTTCTCACCTTTTGATGAATTTCTTGCCGTTGCGTATGTACAGGCCTGGAAAAGCCACGCGACTTTGACCCTTTTGGCCAAACAGGACTGTCCCCTTTGGCTACAATATGATTGCCCCTTCTGGCCAAAATAGTATTGACCACTTAGTTCACCTATTGTTATAGATTTTTTTTGTGTAGATTTGAGTGCCCGAGTCCTGGTGTAACGGGGGTGATAATAAAATCTATACAAATGGATAAACGA
>NZ_JACJJG010000023.1 GCF_016899855.1 Marseilla massiliensis | reverse complement strand
AAAAGGTGAAAAAGTGAAAAGGTAAAAGGGTGAAAAGGTGGAGACATTGAATTAATACAAAGTCTATTAATAAACAATGTTATTCACCTTTTCACCCTTTTACCTTTTCACTTTTTCACCTTTTTTATATCATCGGCACAAGCCATTTGGCCATACAATATCCGCCGCCGATAAGCCAGGCGAAAAGAATAAAGGCAAGAAGAAACGGCTTAAAGCCGGCCTTCTTGAACTTGTCAATGCTCGTCTCGGCGCCGAGGGCAGTCATTGCCATCGTCAGAAAGAACGTGTCGAAAGTGTTGATGAAATCGACAACAGCCGCTGGCAGAAGGTCGAGCGAATTGAATCCGATAACAACGAGGAAGAGTATTGCGAACCAGGGCAGAGAGATTTTGCCGCGTCCCCCACTATCGCCGTTCCTCATGGCGGCACGCATAACGCTGTAACTTATTATGAGCAGAACGGGCACGAGCATCATCACGCGTATCATCTTGACGATTATGGCCGAGTCGGACACCTCCTTGCCCATAGCGTTGCCCGCTCCCACAACGTGCGCCACCTCGTGTATCGTCGAACCGGCGAACACGCCCATGGCCTTCGGGTCGAGGTCGAACACGCCGTTACGGTAAAGTATCGGATAAAGGAACATGGCCAACGTACCGAAAATCACCACCGTCGACACGGCTACCGCCGTCTTGTAAGGCTTTACCTTGATGGCCGACTCAGTGCCGAGTACCGCCGCAGCGCCGCATATCGCGCTGCCCACAGAGGTAAGAAGGGTTATACCACGGTCCATCTTGAGCAACCGTCCTATCAATATTCCGCCGCAAATAGTCACGGCAACGACGATTGCGTCAACAACGATGGCCGCCAGACCTACGTCAAGGACATTCTGGAACGTCAGCCGGAAACCATAAAGAATGATTCCGATACGCAGCACCCGCTTCGAGCAAAACTGTATGCCCGGCACCCACGTATCGGGCAGGTTGTTGCGCAAGCTATTGGCATACAACATGCCAAGCACAATCCCGACAATCATCGGACTGAGCGAAAGGCTCTTCACAAAGCCCATATCGCCGATATAAAACGCAGCGCACGAGAACAGCGCTATCAACAACACACCGTGGAGCATACTGCTCCGCTTTTCTGTCAACATACAAATATATTATATTGGTTAAACGTATTTTGAGCGTGCAAAGATACGCAATTTATCGGTAAGTAGGAGCAACATTGACGTTTTAAACCAATAAAGCACAGACGTTATTTATACGATGGCGCAGCATGAGCTCCCGAGAAAGCGCAAACGCAGGGCCTGGTCATGACAAAATACACTTTGCCGTCATTTCAGGCTCTAAGCTTACAACATGATTTTCCTTGGCGCACGAGAAGGCCTCCATTCCAAAACAAACGCCCTAAGGAAGAATATAAGGCAAAAATAAGCGTGCAACCATAACCTACTGTCACTTAACGGTTTATGGACACAACCCGCTAAAATGTGCAATAAAATCAGCTTTCAAAGCATGTTATAACACAGAAAACACGGCTTAAAACAGCCTGAAACGCCACGTTTCAACCGTCCGCAACACGGCTTGTGGCGGCGATAAGGCCCGCGAAAGACGGCCTTTAGCAACGCAATAAGCCATAAACCGGACAGCAAAACACCGTAAAACGCAACAATAACCGGCTCCAGACAAGCAGCAACAATCCTGTTCCGCACAAAAAGACGGACAACAACGGAATGACAAAAAGCAATCACACGGCACGACATACAAACAATATGACACCAAGCACGACTACAAGCCAAGCTCTCCATCAGCCGCAAAGCAGCTTATTTTCACAATGATGATAATTGTTTATGAGTTAATTTTTTTATTTTTGCATGCCCAAAAGTCATTTAAAGAAAAACTTAAAACCATAATAAAAACACGAATCATGACCTACCAACCATCAACCAAGCCCAATACCCGTGTAGACGTTGCCGACCTGCTGAGAGCCATAGCCGTAGCAGGCATTATCATCCTGCATTTTATCGAACACCTTAACTTCTACAATTTTCCTCCACTGACAAGTGCCGATAAAGCCCTGTGGGACACGGCGTTCTTCGTCCTGTCAAACAAGATGTACGCAATATTCGCAATGCTTTTCGGCCTTACGCTGTTCATCCAACACGACAACCAGGCACAGCGCGGCTACGACTTCAGGGCACGTTTCGCGTGGCGCATGGTGCTGCTGATGATGTTCGGCCTGCTCGACCTGCTGTTCTTCAACGGCGACATACTGACCGTGTACGCCGTAGGCGGACTTATCGTGCTGCCGTTCGTCAGGTCAAGCAACCGCACCATAGCCATCATCGCGATAATACTTGCGCTGCAGCCAATAGAGCTAATATACCTGATCGGAAGCATGTTCAACCCAGGACTGCAACCACTCAACCTCGGCACAAACGAAATGTTCGCGGCCATAATGCCGGCGCAAGAGAACGGCTCATGGCTCGACGTAGCAATAGCCGGTATACGCTACGGATTCCCCGTAAACTTCACGTGGGCCATCGAACACGGCCGCTTTACCCAAACCCTGTTCCTGTTCATGCTCGGCATATTGGTAGGCCGTCACCGCCTGCTCTACGACGAAGGCAACAACCATATAATATGGAAACGCACGATGATATGGTCGGCCGTGGCATTCGCCGTGCTCTGCCCCCTGTACTTCACTATACCGAGCCTGTTCACGGCCGAATGCGCCCATGCCTCAATAAAGGTAATGCTCGACATGTGGAAGAACCTGGCGATGATGCTGTTCTACGTAAGCGGACTCACCCTGCTGTACCATCGCACAAGGATGAAAAAACCGCTCTCCACGCTGTTGCCCTACGGAAAAATGAGCCTGACCAACTATATCAGCCAGTCTGTAGTAGGCGGATTCATATTCTACCATTGGGGTCTTGGCCTATATTCAGTAAGCGGACACGTGCTAAGTTTCATCATCTCAATAATATTCATCTTCCTGCAATACAACTTCTGCAAACTGTGGTTGCGCAACCATAAACGCGGCCCGCTCGAGCAATTGTGGCACAATGCCACATGGCTAAAAAGCGGCAAATAAACATCAAGCGCCACGCCACGCCGCTAAAGACGCGATAACACGCAACATTGACAGCCATATGCCAACGACGACGTAACTACGTGATTCATAGGCATTTTTAGGCTCCAAATTATCAAAAAAAGCAAAATATATTTCCGTATCACGACAAAAAGCAGTATATTTGCAAGCTCAAAAACGGATGCAGAAGAAACAATAACAGTAAATACACATATATAATATGACTAAAGCAGATATAATAGAAGAAATCGTGAGCACTACCGGAATCACGAAAAAGGACGTTTCAGCGACAGTTGAGGCGTTTATGGAAGTTATAAAGAACAGCCTGCTGGAAAAGAAAGAAAATGTGTACCTGCGCGGTTTCGGTAGCTTCGTAGTGAAACACAGGGCCAAGAAAACGGCACGCGACATATCAAAGAACCTCACCATAGAAATCAAGGAGCACGACTTCCCCAGCTTCAAGCCGGCAAAAAGTTTCGTAGCCAAGATGAAAGGCGAGTAACCGGGATTTTCATTAATATCACATAACTTTTAAAACTTATAAACTATGCCAAACGGTAAAAAGAAAAAGGGCCACAAGATGGCAACACACAAGCGTAAGAAAAGATTAAGAAAGAACAGGCACAAGAGCAAGTAAGCATTAGCCTGAAGTCTGGCAGCCCAGACTGCAAGGGCATGCCGGCATGCTTGCGACAAGAAATGCCGGCATGCCTTGTTCTTTGACAAAACTAAGTTCAAACAATCGGAAATGACCAGCGAAGTAGTAATTGACGTCCAACAGAAAGAGATCTCGATTGCCCTGCTGGAAGACAAGAATCTGGTAGAGTATCAGACCGAGCAGCGCTCGGCATCTTTCTCGGTTGGCAACATCTACATGGCAAAAGTAAAAAAACTAATGCCGGGGCTCAATGCCTGCTTTGTGGATGTGGGGTTCGAACGCGACGCCTTTCTGCATTATCTTGACTTGGGAAGTCAATTCAGCTCTTACGAAAAGTACCTGAAACAGGTTCAGAGCGACAGGAAGAAACTTTATCCTTTCTCAAAAGCCACACGCCTGCCCGACCTAAAGAAGGACGGCAGCATACAGAACACACTGCACGTGGGACAGGAAGTGATGGTGCAAATAGTAAAGGAACCTATTTCGACAAAAGGACCGCGACTCACGGGAGAACTGAGTTTTGCGGGACGATACTTGGTTCTAATACCTTTCAACGATAAAGTTTCGGTTTCTTCAAAAATCAAAAGCGGCGAGGAGCGCGCACGGTTAAAGCAACTGATAAACAGCATAAAGCCGAAAAACTTTGGCATAATCGTGCGCACCGTGGCTGAAGGCAAACGGGTGGCAGAGCTCGACACCGAACTGAAAATCCTTTTGAAGCGTTGGGAGGATGCCATCACCAAAGTACAGAAAACGGAAAAACGGCCTCAACTCGTTTATGAGGAAACAAGCAGGGTCGTAGCCTTATTGCGCGACCTGTTCAATCCGTCATACGAAAACATATACGTAAACGACGAAGAGGTATACAAGGAAGTGAAACACTATGTCACGTTAATCGCGCCTGAAAAGGCCGGCATAGTGAAGATGTACACGGGAAACGTGCCTATTTTTGATAATTTTAATATCACCAAGCAGATAAAATCAAGCTTCGGTAAAATCGTAAACTACAAGCATGGCGCCTACCTCATCATCGAACATACAGAGGCGCTACACGTTGTAGACGTAAACAGCGGCAACCGCACACGCTCGGCTAACGGCCAAGAAGCCAATGCACTTGACGTGAACCTCGGGGCCGCGGACGAATTGGCACGGCAACTGCGCTTAAGGGACATGGGAGGTATCATCGTCGTAGACTTCATCGACATGAACCTCGCCGAAGACAGACAGATGTTATACGAGCGCATGTGCAAGAATATGCAAAAGGACCGTGCACGGCACAACATTCTGCCACTAAGCAAATTCGGACTGATGCAAATAACAAGACAGAGAGTCCGGCCCGCAATAGACGTAAATGTTGAAGAAACCTGCCCAACCTGCTTCGGAACCGGGAAAATAAAGTCAAGTATCCTTTTCGTAGACCAGTTGGAGAGAAAGATTGACCGATTAGTCAACAAGATAGGCGTAAAGAAATTCTATCTGCACGTACACCCCTACGTAGCCGCCTACATAAACCAAGGGCTCATAAGCCTGAAGAGAAAATGGCAAGTCAGATACGGACGTGGAGTGCACATTGTTCCTTCACAGAAAATGGCATTCTTGCAATATGAATTCTATGACAGCGAGAAGCATTTTATCGACATGAAGGAAGAGATCGAAACTAAATAAACAGCAAGGGGATGAACTGAATGTTCATCCCCTTGCTGTTTATTTTAAGGTTTAGAAGCCAAAAATCAAGACAATATCCACCATAAATACCATCCTGTCTTAACTCCATCCTTTATTTCTAATTCAATTTGTCTGATGATTGATACAAATTCCGAGTTTATACCATTCATAAAGCCTATGCACACCCTCGTCAATCTCGACCTTATGATGCCACCCGAGGTTATTGAGCTTTGTCACGTCGGTAAGCTTGCGTGGAGTACCGTCGGGTTTTGATGTATCCCATCTCAGTTCTCCCTTGAAGCCAACTTCCCTAACAACCTTCTCTGCCAGCTCTTTTATGCTTAACTCCTTGCCTGTACCCACATTTATATGACAGTTTCTTACCTCCTTGTCACCATGGGCATAAGTGTCCTTGAAGTCAACGTTAAGTAGAACATGGACGCTTGCGTCTGCCATCTCCTCGCTCCACAGGAACTCACGCATAGGCTTTCCGGTACCCCATAAAGTCACAGCCTCCGGGGTTATACCGAATTTAGAAAGTTCGGCAAGAATCTCATCGTCGGTATTTGAACCGTCGACGCCTTCAACAGGACGCAAGTTAATATCCTTACGAACCGCATCCCAATCACATTCATTCAGGCATTTTGCCAGATGCACCTTACGTATCATAGCAGGCAAAACATGGCTGTTTTCAAGATGGAAGTTATCGTTCGGGCCATAAAGATTGGTCGGCATAACGGCTATATAGTTGCACCCGTATTGCAAACTGAAACTCTCACACATCTTCAACCCGGCAATCTTAGCTATTGCATACGGCTCGTTAGTATACTCAAGTTCCGAAGTAAGTAACGATTCCTCCTTCATAGGCTGTGGCGCCATGCGTGGATAAATGCACGTACTGCCTAAAAACAACAATTTCTTGACATTGTGGCGAAAGCTCTCGCCTATCACGTTCTGTTGTATCTGAAGATTCTGGTAAATGAAATCTGCCCTGTAATTCAGGTTTGCCATAATTCCGCCGACATGGGCTGCGGCAAGCACAACTGCGTCAGGCTGCTCATCATCAAAAAAATTCCTTACTGCAATAGGGTCAAGCAAGTCAAGTTCTTTATGGCTGCGGCCAACCAGATTGTTATAACCACGAGATTTCAGGTTATTCCAAATTGCCGAACCCACAAGTCCGTGGTGTCCGGCAACATATATTTTTGAATTTTTGTCTAACATGATTATTCTGCCATTTGGGCCTTGATATAAAGTTTCTTGACAAACTTCATGTCATGCTCTACCATAATTCTGATCAAATCATTAAACGATGTCTTTGTCGGATTCCATCCCAATACCTTCTTAGCCTTTGCGGGATTACCCAACAGCTGATCGACCTCGCATGGACGGAAATACTTTGGATCCACCTCAACGAGCACCTTACCGGTATTTACATCTATACCTTTCTCATTGACGCCTTCGCCTTCCCAACGGAGCTCCACTCCGGCAGCCTTAAACGCCAATGTACAGAATTCACGCACCGTATGCATCTCTCCGGTAGCAATAACGAAATCCTCAGGCTCTGGCTGCTGAAGTATAAGCCACATGCACTCAACATAATCACGTGCATATCCCCAGTCACGGCGAGCATCAAGATTACCAAGATAAAGCTTGTCCTGATAACCCTGTACAATACGGCATGCCGCAAGGGTTATCTTACGGGTGACGAAGTTCTCTCCCCTTCGCTCACTCTCATGATTGAACAATATTCCATTACAACAGAACATTCCGTAACTTTCACGATAGTTTTTCATTATCCAAAAGCCGTAGAGCTTTGCAACTGAATATGGAGAACGTGGATAAAAAGGTGTCGTCTCGCTTTGTGGAACCTCCTGCACTTTACCGTACAACTCTGAAGTAGAGGCTTGGTATATGCGACAAGTTTTCTCAAGACCACAGATACGCACAGCCTCAAGCAGACGCAATACACCTACAGCATCTGTGTCTGCGGTATATTCGGGTACGTCAAAAGAAACTTTTACATGGCTTTGGGCCGCAAGATTATAAATCTCGGTAGGCTTGGTTTCACCTATAATTCGAATCAATGACGAAGAGTCCGTCATATCTGCCCAATGCAGATTGACCAAACGTGATTTCTTCATGTCCCTCACCCACTCATCCAGATACAGATGTTCTATTCTGCCTGTATTGAACGATGATGAGCGGCGTAACAATCCATGTACCTCATAACCTTTCTCAATAAGGAACTCAGCCAGGTAAGAACCATCCTGACCTGTAATACCAGTAATTAATGCAACGTTTTTTTTCATTTTCCTACCAAATATAAGTTTTAAAATGTTGGTTTATATATCTCCTTCCGAGAATTGCTTTATGCGCTGTTCCTCTGAAAGCTTGCATATAAGCAATTTATCATTTTTCTCTGCGACAATATATCCATCAAGACCTTGCACTACAACTTTCTTTTTGTCCAAAGTATGGATAATGCAATTATGGGTATCATACAATGACACATTATCGCCAATCACTCCATTACCATAAAGGTCTTTCTTGGTCTGTGCCAATAATGAACCCCATGTACCCAAATCGCTCCATCCGAAATCAGCCGGACATACAAATATCTCTTCAGCTTTTTCCATAATAGCATAATCTACTGAGATATTCTCGCACTCAGGAAATCTCTTATCTATTTCATCCTGCTCTTTCGATGTTCCGTACAACGGCAACATGCTTTCGAAAATCCTACTCATAGAAGGCTGGTAAATTCTGAACGCATTTACAATCGTATTTACATTCCAGATAAAAATACCGGCATTCCAAAAATAGCTCTTATTCTTGATGTATTTCGTAGCTGTATCATAATCTGGCTTTTCCCTGAACGAATCCACACGGTATATTTCCTTGTTACGTGGTGAACTTGACGACAAGTCCGCTTGAATATATCCGTATCCTGTCTCCGGACGGGTCGGCTTCATGCCAAGTGTTATTATTGCATCTGTCTCGCTTGCAAAGTTAAGGCATTGCTTTACTACACGGCGGAACTCTTCAGCGTTCATCACGATATGGTCACTTGGCGATACCACAATGTTCGCATTACGGTCTTTAGCCTTTATCCTCCAACTTACGTATGCGATACATGGAGCGGTATTACGCCTGCATGGCTCACAAAGAATATTGCCTTGCGGAATTTCGGGTAGCTGCTCACTAACCAAATCTTTATAGGCAGCACTTGTTACCACCCATACATTCTCAGGAACACAAACACCTTCGAATCTGTCGAAAGTTAATTGTAATAAAGAACGACCCGTGCCTAATACGTCTATAAACTGTTTAGGTTTTGATGTTGTGCTCATTGGCCAGAAGCGGCTTCCTACGCCACCGGCCATTATGACTAAATGATTGTTTGAATAAGCCATAAATTTAAAACTAATATAAAAACAGAGACAAAGTTAGTAAAAAAAGAATACTTTATGAAACAAAATACAAAAAAAGGCGGAATTTTTTATTCCGCCTTTAATAATAGCCTATTGTCAACATTGTTGGCAATCATGACATTATGAAACGTAAATTTGGCAAATTATTTGCAATACCAGCTTACAATAGTTTCATATAACTCTTGTTTGCCTGAAGTTTGTTTCGGTTCGCCTACTGTCTTTGCATAAGCAACTACATCTTCAAGTGAAAGTTTGCCTTCCTCAAACTCCTTGCCTTTACCTGAATCAAATGAAGCATAACGCTCCTTAACCATATTGCAGATAGGCGACTTCTCAATCAAGTTAGCTGCATTTTCCAAAGCACGTGCCATTGCATCCATGCCACTGATATGAGCAATGAAGATGTCCTCAAGATCTGTTGAGTTACGGCGAATCTTTGCGTCAAAGTTAGAACCACCATTTCCGAGGCCACCGTTACGTATTATCTGCATCATAGCCTGGGTCAGTTCCCAATTATCAATCGGGAATTGGTCTGTATCCCATCCGTTCTGGTAATCACCACGGTTGGCGTCAATGCTTCCAAGCATTCCGTTGTCAACAGCAACAGCCAATTCATGTTCGAATGTATGGCCTGCAAGAGTTGCATGGTTAACCTCAATGTTTACCTTGAAGTCTTTTTCCAGTCCATGAGCACGGAGGAATCCGATAACCGTTTCAGTGTCAACATCATACTGATGCTTTGTCGGCTCCATTGGTTTAGGCTCGATAAGGAATGTTCCGGTAAAGCCTTTAGAACGAGCGTAATCACGTGCCGCCTTCAGCATTGTTGCCAGATGTTCCTTCTCGCGCTGCATCTGTGTATTAAGAAGACTCATGTAACCCTCACGGCCGCCCCAGAACACATAATTTGCTCCACCGAGCTTGATCGTTGCATCGATAGCGTTCTTTATCTGGACTGCAGCACGCGCAACAACGTCGAAATCAGGATTTGTTGCAGCTCCGTTCATGTAGCGCTTGTTTCCGAACACATTAGCGGTACCCCACAAGTTCTTGATATTCGTACCCTTCATCTTCTCGAGAGCATAATCTGTGATAGCGTTCATGCGTGCCTCATACTCTTCAATTGTGTCGCCTTCATCAACAAGGTCAACATCATGGAAGCAGAAATATTCTATTCCGAGTTTTTCCATAATCTCGAAACCTGCATCCATTTTGTCCTTGGCACGCTCAACTGCATCAGCCTTCTCATCCCAAGGATATACACGGGTACCGCCTCCAAACTGGTCACCGCTTGCTGCGCCAAGTGTATGCCACCATGCCATCGCGAACTTCAACCAGTCTTTCATTTTCTTACCCATTATAACTTTTTCAGCATCATAATAGTGAAAAGCTAACGGATTTGTGCTGTCGGCACCTTCATACTTGATTTTTCCAATCTGCGGAAAATACTCTTTAGCCATAATAGTTGATGTTTATAGGTTATTAATATTATAAAGTAAAAGTTAGTTTTCTATATGTAAATCACTTATCGACAGAATTTTGCAGCGTTTCTTTCCATAACGAGTAAGCCTCAAGGTATTCATTACGCCTGTTTTCGTCAGGTTCGATAACAGCAAGTTTCTTCAACGTCGCGAAAGCCTCGTTATTGTCCTTGTATATGCCACAACCGATACCTGCTCCCTTAGCCGCGCCTACACTTCCGTCCGTCTCATATAGCTCTATTGTTGCGCCGCTTACGCCAGCAAGTGTATTACGGAAAATGTCGCTAAGGAACATATTAGCCTTACCGGCATGTATCTTTCTGATATCCATGCCCATCTGCTGCATTATCTCCATACCGTAACAGAAGCTGAACACAATGCCCTCCTGAGCCGCACGCATTATGTGTGCCTTGCCATGCTTGTTGAAGTTTACGCCATGTATCGAGCATCCTATCTCCTTATTCTCAAGCACACGTTCAGCACCGTTACCGAACGGGATTATCGTCACTCCATCACTACCGATGGGAACAGAAGCCATCATTTCGTTCATCTCCGAATAAGAAATTCCCTCCGGGGCTACCGTTCTACGTACCCATGCGTTCAATATGCCCGTTCCGTTTATGCATAACAGCACACCGAGACGGTCTGTATCCTTTGTGTAATTTACATGGGCGAATGTGTTTACACGGCTGCGCTTATCATAATTGACGTCACCCAACACACCGTAAACCACACCTGACGTTCCTGCCGTAGAGGCTATCTCGCCCGGATTGAACACATTAAGGCTTAATGCATTATTCGGCTGGTCACCGGCCCTATAACTTATCGGCGTTCCCTCTTTCAACCCGAGTTCAGCCGCAGCCTCGGCGCTTACTTCGCCTTGAACACTGAAGGTCGGCACTACATCGGCGATGACATCCTTGCTGAATCCATAGTAATCGAGCAGGAAACCCGCCGTATCCTTTGCCTTGAAATCCCAGAACATACCTTCGCTAAGACCGCTTATCGTTGTATTGACGGTACCGCTCAACTTCATGGCTATATAGTCTCCGGGAAGCATGATTTTATATATCTTGTCGAACAAATCCGGCTCGTTATCCTTCACCCACGCTAATTTAGCGGCCGTAAAGTTGCCCGGAGAATTAAGCAAATGACCAAGACACATGTCTGCCCCCAGCTCATGAAAAGCTTTTTCACCATATGGCACAGCCCTTGAGTCACACCATATTATTGACGGACGCAATACCTGCAAGTCCTTGTCTACGCACACCAAACCGTGCATCTGGTATGAAATGCCTATAGCCTTTATGTCGTCACCTTTTACCGAGGCGTCCGCCATTACTTTTTTCAGACTCAACTTAGCATTATCCCACCACATTTGCGGATCCTGCTCAGCCCATCCAGCCTTGACGGCTATGATAGGAGCCTCTTTTTCCGGATAGAATGCGGAAGCCACGCATACGCCGCTGTCTGCATCAACGATTGATGCCTTTACCGACGAGCTGCCCACATCAAAACCTAACAAATATCTTCCTGACATAAAATAATGTTTTTATTAGAATACGTATGGAAAAGCGGTTTCCCTACTTTTCAGCAGCTTGTTTTTTCTTAAAATTCTTAAAATAAGGACAAAGATTTGTCTTCGCAAGTCTTTTCCGCCTCATTTGTTTCCTTCACTTCATCCTTGAAGTCAAAATATAATTGACGGGAAGTGTTGAATAGGTTAATTCGGTAAACGCCACGAACGTCAGTCCGTTCTATAATTGAGTCGGCCGTCCTGCTGTTCCTCTTGAGGAATGCTGCCACACACCTGTGTATTTCATCATAAGATACTGACTCGAAGAAGTTGGTGTGGTTGTTGAATACGTGACGGGCTATCTTCTGTACGCTCAAGCCCTTTGTGCCGGCCTCATTAAGAATAAAAAGAATCTCGCGGTCGTAATTCATAGAATTAGAATAAAGAAGGACCGGTATTATATTCCGCCGGCCCTTCCCAATATCGGTTCAACAGATTAGGCCAATGTTATCTTGTTGTCTTCGGCCTTAATCTTTCCCTCCTTGAAGAGCCAGCCCATACCGAGCAGAGCCTCTTCTTTTTCAATTTTTGCAGCCTTGGCGATTTCGTCAACGCTAAGAGCCTTTTCAGCTGTGGCCAGAGCCTGGTAAACGTCACCTGCCTTAAAACCTACAGTTTCTGCATTGATTTCAAAAACTACTTTCTTTGCAGTACTTCTCCTTGGTGCTGCCTTCTTTTCAGTCGCAGCCTTGGCGGTTGCGGTTTTCCTTACGGTCTCTTTCTTTTCTGTCATAATCCAAGTAAAAAATCACATTAAAGATTACACTTTAAAACAACATTTTTGTGTCATTTTCGCTGCAAATATAATGTTTTTCTTCTAATTGGAGACACTTTTTCCTGATTAATGTACGGGAAATATGCCTTTTTCTTGACAAAAACTATTTTTCTTGATTTAAGTCAAGCTTTATCTGTAATTCATCAAGTTGTTTCTGGTCAAGGAACGACGGTGCATCAAGCATTACGTCACGCCCGCTGTTATTTTTCGGGAATGCGATGCAGTCACGGATACTGTCAAGCCCCGCCATTATCGACACAAAGCGGTCAAGGCCGAACGCAAGTCCTGCGTGAGGAGGCGCTCCATACTTGAACGCGTTGATAAGGAATCCGAACTGGGCCATTGCACGCTCTGGCGTAAAGCCAAGGATGTTGAACATCTTTTCCTGCAACTTACCGTCATGTATACGCAGGCTTCCGCCGCCAACCTCGATACCATTACATACAAAATCGTATGCCTTTGCACGTACCCTTTCGGGATGTTCCTCAAGCAACGGTATGTCATCAGGGTTAGGCATTGTGAACGGGTGGTGAGTGGACATCAGTCGCTGTTCCTCATCGCTCCACTCAAACAGCGGGAAGTCTATGATCCACAGACACTCAAACTTGTCCTTGTCACGCAATCCGAGCCTGTCGCCCATCTCAAGGCGCAGTGTGCACAGCTGCACTCGTGTCTTGTTTGCGCTGGCACCACTCATAATCAACAGCAAGTCGCCATTACCGGCACCGGTCTTTTCCTTAAGCCGCTGCATAACCTCGGGACTGTAGAACTTATCTATGCTACTCTTTATGGTTCCGTCTTCATTGAACTTTACCCAAACCAGCCCCTTGGCTCCCACCTGCGGACGCTTTACGAAGTCTGTCAGATGGTCAAGCTGTTTCCTTGTATAGTTGGCACAACCAGGTACACATATTCCGCCTATATATTCGGCCTCGTTGAACACGCCGAACTCTCCCGTACCTTTTAACACGTCCATCAGCTCGATAAACTCCATACCGAACCTCAAGTCGGGCTTGTCGCTACCGAAACGGCGCATTGCCTCAGCCCACGTCATCTGCTGGAGCTTAGCCGGAAGCTCTACGCCGCGAACTTCCTTGAACAAATGGCGGGCCATATCCTCGAACAGGTTGATTACATCGTCCTGGTCGACAAATGACATCTCACAGTCTATTTGGGTAAACTCAGGCTGGCGGTCGGCACGCAAATCCTCGTCACGGAAGCACTTGGCTATCTGGAAATAGCGGTCAAAACCACTGACCATCAGCAATTGTTTCAGCGTTTGAGGACTTTGCGGAAGAGCATAAAACTGCCCTGGATTCATACGTGAAGGCACGACAAAATCACGTGCGCCCTCAGGCGTACTACCTATTAATATAGGTGTCTCCACCTCGATAAAGTCTTTCGAGTCGAGGAAGTTACGTATCAGAATTGTCATACGGTGACGCAGCTCAAGATTCTTCCTCACGCAAGGACGGCGCAAGTCGAGATAGCGGTATTTCATCCTTATGTCGTCACCGCCGTCGGTATTATCCTCTATTGTAAACGGAGGGGTTATACTCTCACTCAGCACGTTAAGCTTGCCGACGATTATCTCTATGTCGCCGGTAGGCAGGTTGGCGTTCTTGCTCTGGCGCTCGCTTACGGTTCCTTCCACCTGTATGCAATACTCACGCCCCAACTTGTTAGCTGCCGCGCACAGCTCGGCGTCGTCATTCTCGTTGAATACCAACTGGGTTATGCCGTAACGGTCACGAAGGTCGACAAAAGTCATACCGCCCATCTTGCGGCTACGCTGCACCCATCCGGCAAGTGTAACCTGCTTGCCAGCGTCGCTAAGGCGCAGCTCTCCACACGTATTTGTTCTATACATAAGAAAAACTCAATTACTTATTTTGAAATGCAAAATTACAAAATTTACGTTAACAAGCAAAATTTAAAAGTTAAAATAACTCGTCTTCTACTTTCACACGACACGCAAGGAGTACAGCAATCCCGACCTTCACACACGCTATATTGTACACGTTTAGCGGACAGACACATGCTTGCCTGCTGATGACATTCTGTATACAGAAAGGCACAATACAGCTACATTCTGATTTGCGTCAACGCGTCATAATTGCCGTATTTTACATTTTCACGTAAGCGGCGGCAAATATCGCATAAAAACGTGTGCAAAATGAACCATCTGAGTACATGCGACTTACGTCACAAGGGTACATAAGTGTGCATTATACGGCCAAACACATTGGGCTGAAAAGCCGTCGTTAGCAATGTTGTTGACGGCCTTTAGCACTGCTAAAAGCCTTCGACGGCAAGGCAAAACATGTCCTTCCACGCCATGATTGGCCATGTTTTACAGGCTTGAATCCCATCATGCTATACCCGTTCGGAGCTTTTTCGGACGCACAATAGCGGTTGAAGGCGCACAAATGATCCTGTTTCTTACTTTTTGCCGTGCATTTTCGAAATGACATTATGCTATCTTAATTGCCCTGATGGATGTCAGCATGGCATTTGCCAGAATCCGTTTCACTACATATAACATTATTTTGCAGCACGGTTTACTCTACCCGCCAAAAATACATAAATATTTATCGAACATTCGTTTATCTCGACGATTATTTGTATTTTTGCAGGGACTAAGCTGCGCTGGGAATGCCGCACACGGCACACCTGCCGCTTTCGGCACAGAAGTTATTGCTGCGCAGCGTTTTTGCGCGAAAATAGAATATTGTCTAAGTATGAACGTTTTAGAACTAAGTGAACAGGAAATTGGCAGACGCCAAAGTCTTCAGGAATTGCGCGATATGGGCATTGACCCGTATCCTGCCGCAGAGTATCCCACTAACGCTTTCTCTACCGACATCAAGGCGGAATTCACCGACGACGAGCCACGCCGCGAGGTGTGCATCGCCGGACGCATGATGAGCCGACGGATTATGGGTAAGGCGGCTTTTGCCGAACTGCAAGACTCTAAAGGTAGAATACAGGTATATATCACCCGTGACGACATCTGTCCGGATGAGAACAAGGACTTATATAATAAGGTATTCAAGAAGTTGCTCGACATCGGTGACTTCATCGGTGTAAAGGGCTTTGTGTTCCGTACACAGACAGGCGAGATAAGCGTGCACGCACAGAGCCTCACGCTGCTGTCGAAGAGCCTCAAGCCGCTGCCGATAGTCAAGTACAAGGACGGAGTAGCGTACGACAAGTTTGACGATCCCGAACTGCGTTACCGACAGAGGTACGTCGACTTGGTGGTGAACGACGGCGTAAAGGACACTTTCATGCAACGTGCCACGGTAATAAGGACTATACGCCGCGTTCTCGACGACGCCGGATATACCGAGGTGGAAACCCCTACCCTGCAGACTATAGCCGGCGGCGCAAGCGCAAGGCCGTTCATTACGCACTTCAATGCCCTTGACACCGACATGTATATGCGCATAGCCACTGAGCTTTACCTCAAGCGTCTTATCGTGGGCGGATTCGAAGGTGTGTATGAAATCGGCAAGAACTTCCGTAACGAAGGCATGGACCGCAACCATAACCCGGAGTTTACCTGCATGGAACTGTACGTTCAATACAAAGACTATAACTGGATGATGTCGTTCACGGAGAAACTGCTCGAGACCGTGTGCATCGCCGTAAACGGCAAGCCCGAACGCGAGATTGACGGCAACATCGTAAGTTTCAAGGCCCCTTACCGCCGTCTGCCGATATTGGACGCGATAAAGGAGAAGACGGGCTACGACCTCAACGGTATGGACGAAGCACAAATTCGTGAGGTATGCAAGAAGCTCAATATGGAGATAGACGACACTATGGGCAAAGGTAAGCTCATAGACGAGATATTCGGAGAGTTCTGTGAGGGCACATTCATACAGCCGACGTTCATCACTGACTATCCCGTGGAGATGTCACCGCTGACAAAAATGCACCGCTCAAAACCTGGACTGACCGAGAGATTCGAGCTTATGGTCAACGGCAAGGAGCTTGCCAACGCATATTCAGAGCTTAACGACCCTATCGACCAGGAAGAACGCTTCAAGGAGCAAATGCGACTGGCGGACAAGGGCGACGACGAGGCGATGATAATAGACCAGGACTTCCTGCGCGCATTGCAGTACGGCATGCCGCCGACAAGCGGCATTGGCATAGGTATTGACCGCCTTGTAATGCTCATGACTGGCAAGACATATATACAGGAAGTGCTCTTCTTCCCGCAAATGCGTCCCGAGAAAAAGGCTCCTAAGAGCAGTGTACAAGAATGGGCGGCAATCGGAGTGCCAGAAGAATGGGTACCCGTACTGAACAAATGTGGTTATTACCTCGTGTCAGACATAAAGGACGTTAACCCGCAAAAGCTACAAATGGACGTATGCGGAGTGAACAAAAAATATAAATTAGGCTACGACAACCCGAAAGTTGAAGTGTTTGCCGAATGGATAGAAAAGTCAATGCATAATTCATAATGCACAATCCACAACCGGGACGGGCTACAATTGTCCCGCGCCCGATTATGGACGGGAATGGAAAATCAGCTCACCTTATGGAGAGCCGGTTATGAATTATGAGTCGTGAATTATGATTTAAAGAAATGTTCGATTGCGGAAGAATAGCCATAATAGGCGGCGGCAGCTGGGCTACGGCCATTGCCAAAATAGTAGTGGCGCATACCCATCATATCGGATGGTACATGCGCCGCGACGACCGCATTGAAGACTTCAAGCGGCTGGGGCACAACCCGGCATATCTTACGAGTGTGCGCTTCAACATGGAGGAAATCACCTTCGCCAGCGACATCAACAAAATAGTGCAGGCGTATGATACGCTTATATTCGTAACCCCGTCAGCATATATCAAGAACCACTTGAAAAAGCTGAAGACGCGCATAAAAGACAAGTTCGTGGTAACGGCCATAAAAGGCATAGTACCTGACGACAACCTTATCTGCTCGGAGTATTTCCACCAGGTTTACGACATCCCTTACGAAAACCTTGCATGCCTTGGAGGACCGTCACACGCTGAGGAAGTGGCGTTGGAACGCCTATCCTACCTCACCGTAGCGTGCAGCGACAGGGACAAGGCCCGAGCTTTCTCGGATGTTCTGGCATGCGACTATATCAAGACAAAAATCAGTTCGGACGTAGTGGGAATAGAATACGCCTCGGTATTGAAGAACGTATATGCCATAGCTGCCGGCATTTGCAACGGGCTGAAGTACGGCGACAACTTCATGGCTGTGCTTATGGCAAATGCGGTGCAGGAAATGTCGCGCTTCCTCACGTCGGTGTATCCGCTCGACAGGAACATTACCGACTCGGTGTATCTCGGCGACCTGCTCGTTACTGGATACTCTAACTTCTCGCGCAACCGCACCTTCGGAACGATGATAGGCAAGGGCTACAGTATCAAGAGCGCGCAGATAGAGATGGAGATGATAGCGGAAGGATATTTCGGCACGAAGTGCATGAAGGAAATCAACAGGCACAGCCATGTCAACATGCCTATCCTTGACGCTGTGTACAACATCCTGTATGAGCGCATTTCGCCACAAATCGAGATTAAGTTACTAACCGATTCTTTCAGATGAAAAGAATCATAACACCTTACAAACAATGAAAAATATCACATTAGACGTATCGAAGGCCGTCCAATTCCTCGCCGAAGGGACGGTGAAGGCTTATGAGCCGAAAGTGAAGGCAGCACAAGAGGCACTCGAGAACGGCACTTGCCCGGGCAATGATTTCCTGGGTTGGCTTCACCTGCCGTCGTCCGTCACCCCCGAATTCATGCGTGAAATACAAGACTGTGCCGACACTTTGCGTGCCGAGTGCGAAGTCGTTGTAGTAGCCGGAATAGGCGGAAGTTACCTTGGAGCCCGCGCCGTAATCGAGGCATTGGGCAATTCGTTCGCATGGCTCGTAGCCGACAAGAGTAATCCCACGATACTTTTCGCAGGCAACAATATTGGCGAGGACTATCTTGCCGAGCTTACCGAATACCTTAAAGGCAAGAAGTTCGGTGTTATCAACATATCTAAATCCGGAACGACAACGGAAACCGCGCTGACATTCCGCCTGCTCAAGAAGCAATGCGAGGAGCAGCGTGGCAAGGAAGCAGCCAAGAAAGTCATCGTGGCTGTTACCGACGCGACAAAAGGCGCGGCACGCGCTGCTGCCGACAAGGAGGGTTACAAGACATTCGTAATACCCGACAACGTGGGCGGACGCTTCTCCGTGCTTACCCCTGTAGGCCTTCTGCCTATCGCTTGCGCTGGATTCGACATAACCAAACTCATTGCAGGTGCCGTAGATATGGAGCATGCATGCGGCAAGGACGTGCCATTTGAGGAGAACCCAGCAGCCGTTTACGCAGCCGTACGCAACGGACTTTACGACCAGGCAGGCAAGAAAATCGAAATTATGGTCAACTACCAGCCGAAACTGCACTACATGAGTGAGTGGTGGAAGCAGCTTTATGGCGAGAGCGAGGGCAAGGACGGCAAGGGTATATTCCCTGCTTCATGTGACTTCACGACCGACCTGCACTCTATGGGACAATGGATACAACAGGGTGAGCGCTCGATATACGAGACCGTGATAAGCATTGAGAAACCTAACAGAGAGTTGCTCTTCCCCAACGACGAGGAGAATCTTGACGGATTGAACTTCCTTGCCGGCAAACGTGTTGACGAGGTAAACAAGATGGCCGAACTGGGTACGCGCCTCGCACACGTAGACGGCGGAGTGCCAAACATTCGCATTTCGGTGCCAGAACTTAACGAGTACTACCTCGGACAGCTTATCTATTTCTTCGAGATAGCTTGCGGCATTAGCGGCAATGTACTGGGTGTCAACCCGTTCAACCAGCCTGGAGTGGAGGCATACAAGAAGAACATGTTTGCCCTGCTCGACAAACCAGGCTACGAGGCTGAGAGCAAAGCGATAAAGGAAAGACTCGAAAAAGAAAAGTAAAGCTCTTTTAGCTGTAAAGGAGCGATGAATGAAGGAGTAAGTAGAAATGCCTTGCAAACCGCGACAAACGCAGCCGGCAAGACAAATCTACCTACTCCTTCAATCTTTGTGAATTACTTATGACACCCATAACACTAACAAACAAAAACGTAAAGACTATGCACAACGAAGTGAACGAATACGCCATGAGCCACGGACTCGAGACGTTCCGACCGCGCGCAGTGCTCTTCGATATGGACGGAGTGCTCTTCGACAGCATGCCCAACCATGCCCGCAGCTGGCACGAGTCGATGGCTACGTTTGGCCTCGACATGGCGCCCGAAGAGGCATATACGTACGAAGGTATGCGCGGCGTTGAAACCATCAAGCTGCTGGCCAGACAACAGTGGGGCCGCGAGATAACCGACGAGGAGGCGCAGAGGATGTACGACGTCAAGTCGGACATGTTCCGCCATTGTCCCAAAGCCACGAAAATGCCGGGCGTGGAGCAGCTCATGCACAAGATCAAGGCTATGGGCATGAAGATTGCAATAGTCACAGGCAGTGGACAGCGAAGCCTGCTGGACAAACTCGAGGAAGAATTCCACGGACTGGTGAGCAAGAAACTGATAGTGACAAGTTTCGACGTCGAACACGGCAAACCATCACCAGAACCTTACCTGCGCGGTCTGGAGAAGGTTGAAATACAGCCCACAGAGGGCATTGTGGTAGAGAACGCTCCGCTGGGAGTACGCTCGGCCGTGGCGGCAGGAATATTCACTATAGCCGTCAACACGGGGCCACTACCCGACAAGGCTCTCGCCAGCGAAGGCGCCAACCTCGTGTTCAAGAATATGCCAGCACTGTGTGACGCATGGGAGACGCTATTTAAATGACATACAAGCAGATTCCATCTATCCACAACACGCAATCCACCAGACCAATTACTATGCCATGACATGAAAAACGGGCGGCGCCCACTCTTGCGAACACCGCCCGGAGAATATACATAGCCACGGAATATCACGCCACACGCTAATATTCCGGAGGCAAGTCGTTAAGCTGCGCCTTGGTGAACACAGGCCCGTCCTTGCACACATAGAGCTTGCCAACGTTGCAGCGGCCACACTTGCCAAGGCCGCACTTCATGCGGTTCTCCAGCGTTGTGTATATGTCGCCGTCGGCAAAACCGAGCTTTTCAAGCACGGGAAACGAGAACTTGATCATCACCGGCGGGCCGCACACAACTGCCACGGTATTCTCGGCAGACGGCGCCACCTGCTCGAGCACCGTTGGTGTAAAGCCTACACGACCCTGCCAGTCTGGCGTTTCGCCGCCCGGGTCAACCGTCGTTATCATGTTGACGTCAGGCCGCGCTGTCCAGTCCTTAAGCTTATCCTTGTAGACAAGGTCATTAACAGACTTCGCACCGTAAATAATAGTAATGTCTCCGAACTTGTCGCGCATGTCGAGAGCGTTCTCAATAACGCAGCGCATAGGAGGCAATGCTATTCCGCCAGCAACGAACAATAGGTTCTTGCCCGTCCACTGCTCTATCGGGAAAGAATTGCCAAACGGCCCACGAAAGCCCATCGTGTCTCCCTCTTCAAGTTTCGACAGCCCCGTCGTAACGCGACCAGCCCTGCGGAAAGTACACTCGATATATTCTTTTCGCGTCGGCGGAGAGGCAATGCAAAACGTACATTCACCCTCGCCAAAAGCTGAATACTCGGCAAACTGCCCAGCCCTGAACGTGAAAGCCTGGCCCTCTGCCTCATCCTTGAACTTCAGGCGGAAAGTCTTGACCCCCGGCGCCTCGTCGATAATCTTCGCTATCTCCATTCGATAGGGAAGATATATATTTGTGTTACTCATGTTCTGCAATGGATTTTAAGTGTTCTGAAATATTCATGTCCACGGGGCACGCCCTCGAACAGCGTCCACACCCTGTACAGCCGACCTCGCCCAACTTTTCGGGAATATACGAGAACTTGTGCAGTACGCGCTGACGCCAGCGCGTGGCCTGAGTAGGCCGCGGATTATGACCTGACGTATGCTGAGTGAACATGCCAAAACCACACGAATCCCAACAACGTATGCGACGGCCACGCTGTCCGTGCGCATCTTCCTGGATATCAAAGCACGTACACACAGGACAAACGAAAGCGCATGCGCCACAGCCCAAGCAGCGCTCCGACTGTTCCTTCCACATCGGGCTGTCGAAAGCATCCCTCAACTTCTCGCGTACCTCCTCCATACTGAAACTACACTTCACGTCGGCCAGGTATTTCGACTTATCGACATCATCAGCCACTCTCGCACCACTCAAGTATCTTCCGGCCAGCTCCTCGCCCTTGTCCGTAATAACCTCCACCAACACTCCGTCATCGCCCAACAGCGTAACCTGTATGTCACTACCGTCGGTCCCGCCCGGACTGCCGCCTACCGACGTGCAGAAACACGAGCCGTCACTTTCGCTACAACTAAACGTTACTATCGTAATGCGCTTACGCCTTTCCTCGTATATCGTGTCGTCATAGTCACGGGTGAAAACCTCCGTCACCTGACGGAAAGCCCTTGCGTCACACGGGCGCGTCTTCCACACTATTGTCTCGGGATACTTGCTCGTATCAGCACTCTTCAATTCAACGTCCTTACCCGACTTACAGTAAGAGAACAGAACCTCTGCCAGAGGAAATACGATTCTTTTAGCCGACTGCGTCGTCTGCACGTAATCCTCAGCCACGGTATCACCCGAAGCCAGCAGCTTAAAGTCTACCTGCGCCCCTAACCTTACCGGCGCGAAGATACGACGACCGTCGTGCCTCATGTCTTCGAGCCATTTACCAAGCTCTTCCTTGCTTATATGTAGATTTGCCATTGTCTAATTGCTGAATTAACGAATAAAATCTTCCTTGTCGCCGGCATTGAAAGTAGACAGCACGTTACCATGATCCATAACGCTGCCGGGCGCTACACCGAACTCATCTTGTATATCCTCGGCCAGACTCAAGGTAAGAAGATGGATTGGTATGCCCATCGGACACGCCTCCTTACATGCTCCGCACGAGACGCAACGGCCGGCCATATGCATCACGCGGCTTATCTGCCATTCCATGCTGCCCAACGGGCTGGCCCACGGCTGTATCCATTGCGGACAGTTATTGTCAACGATACAACGCGTGCAATAACACAGAGGACAAGCCGCACGGCACGCATAACACTTGATACACTTTGACATTTCGTTTACCCAAAACTGCCAACGCTCCTCACGGCTCATAGCCTTGAGCCTGGCACGAAGCTCAGCCTCCTTGCCAGAGATATCCAGCGGATTATCGGCCAGCACTTTCTCCATTTCCTCAACAGAATCAAGCGCTACACAGTCGTCACCATTACCATCCCTGACGATGGCCGTAATCCCGCCACTCAACTGGTTTTCCATAGCAAGCTGCACTATTGTGCGCAATACGGGCAAAGTTGCCGTTACGGCTATTTTTTCTCCCGCAACAATCTCGGGTTTTGTAAGATATACCGCTATGTTGTTCTTACAATCATCGTTAAGCACGAGCCGACTACAATCCTCCGGCTTCCTACAGAAGAACGGACGCAATTTTCCGTTGCCCTGCTCGTATCCTATCAATAATGTTGCCGTACCTTCATTAAACAAATTAACGGCAATATCTTTCAGATTACTCATTTTCAACCTCCTTTCCAAGATAATCGGCTACTTTCTTATACTCAGTGTACGGCCCTAATTCACGTATTGTTGCCACCGTATCATTAACCAAATCGGCCCATTTTGCGCCCTCGGCAGCCGATACCCAAGAATAACGGATACGCCGTATATCAATACCCAAAGTATCCAACAGGCCACGGAATACCATCCATCTGCGGCGTGCATGGAAATTACCAGAAGTATAATGGCAGTCGTTAGGATGGCAACCGGAAACAATTATACCGTCGGCACCTCCGGCAAAAGCCTTCAACAGTAGCATAAAATCAATACGCCCAGTACACGGAAACCTTACAATTCTTACGTTCGTGGCATATTTTAATCTGCTCGTGCCTGTAAGATCGGCACCCGCATAGGTACACCAGTTACAGACAAAGGCTATTATGCGTGGTTCAAATGCTGAATTACTATCGTTGCTCATAATTTTTTCATCTATTCGTTTGTGGTTTCAAGTAGCGCCTCCACCTCTGCAAACATCTGCTGATTGGAGAATCCTTGCAGGTCAATCGACTTGGAACGGCAGAATGCCACACAAGTACCGCATCCCTGGCAGAGACCCGGATTAACCTTGGCCACTACTTTAATGACATTTCCCTTACGGTCTTTTATCTCTTCGCGCTCTATAGCCTGATACGGACATGCGGTCTGGCACATGAAGCAACCAACACAAGTACTGAACACAGGAGGAGCGCAACGGTTGACTACTGCTATTAACGGCTCGCGGACAAGATCAGGTTGTGAGAACAGAGCAGCAACTTTAGCAGCAGCACCAGATGCCGTAGACACAGTTTCTGGAATATCTTTCGGAGCCTGGCACGCACCGGCAAGGAATATTCCGGCAGTATTAGTCTCGACAGGACGCAATTTCGGATGAGCCTCGGCAAAGAATTTATACGGATCATAAGATATGTGAAGCTTTTGAGCCAGCTCCTCCGCACCTTTATTCGATACGCCTGCCGTTGCAAGTACAACCATGTCGGCCTCTATTTCCACAGGTGTGGCGCCAAGCAATGTATCAACACCTTTTACTATAAGTTTGCCGTCTTTCTCATACACACGTGCTACACGTCCACGCACATAGTTGACGTGATCCTCGTCAATGGCACGGCGTACGAACTCCTCATAGTTCTTTCCACCTGCTCGTATATCCATATAAAATACGTATGACTCGCCGTCGTGCACCTTATGTTGGTAAAGCATGGCATGCTTTGCAGTGTACATACAACATATTTTCGAGCAATAAGGTATGCCTTTTGCCGGATCGCGTGAGCCACAACAAGCGATAAACACAATCTTCTTGGGAACAGTCCCGTCCGACGGGCGGCGTATCTCGCCAAGTGTAGGACCAGAAGCAGAAGCAAGACGTTCAAACTGCAAACCTGTTATGACATCCGCGTAACGGCCATAACCATACTCGGGGAAGAAGTCCGTTCCAAGCACATTAAAACCGGTCGTAACGACAACGGCACCCACTTGTTCAGTTATAATACGATCCTCCTGGCCGAAACGGATGGCATGCGTAGGACACACCTTCTCGCAAACGCCACACTTTCCCGTACGATAATGCATGCAATGTTCCTTGTCTATGACAGGCTTATTGGGCACGGCCTGTGGAAACGGCACATATATAGCAGTGCGCTTGCCCAATCCTTCGTTAAATTCGCTCGGGATTTTCTTTTGCGGGCATTTCGTAGTACAAAGTCCGCAACCGGTACAAACACTCTCGTCTATACTCTTGGCTTTAAGCCTTATTTTAGCTTCGAAATTACCAATAAACCCGCTCAACGACTCAAGCTCCGCATAAGTGTACAACGTTATGTTGGGATGTTGCGCCACTTCAACCATTCGTGGCGTAAGGATACATTGCGAACAGTCCAGCGTCGGGAACGTCTCTGACAACTGTGACATGTGTCCGCCGATTGAAGGCTCCTTCTCTATCAATATTACTTTATGCCCACTGTTGGCTATATCGAGGCTCGCCTGGATTCCGGCTATACCGCCACCGATAACAAGAGCCTTTTTCGTTATAGGCACATGGATAGGCGTCAGCGGTGTGTTTCTGCGTACCTTCTCAACCAATCCGTGCACTATCTCTATCGCCTTTTGCGTCGTTTCCTCACATTTTGGGTGAACCCATGAGCAATGTTCGCGCAGATTGGCTATTTCACACAAATAAGGATTCAAACCAGCCTCGGCACAAGCCCTGCGGAATGTAGGTTCATGCATACGCGGAGAACAGGCACCGATTACAACGCCGTCAAGTCCATGCTCCTTTATGGCATTCTTAATCAATGACTGCCCTGGATCTGAGCACATGTATTTATAATCGGTAGCAAACGCCACTCCCTCCATGTGCCCCGCGGCTTCCGCTACCTTAGCACAATCAACGGTAGCGCCAATGTTTTCACCGCAATGGCATATAAATACTCCTATTTTTGACATAAATTATTCTTTTTGACACAGCAAAATAACACATAATATCAGTCCTTGCCAACGATTATGAATCGTCGAAAAACATACCATGTTCTATTTGCCGTGATTCATGAACTAAAATTTTACTTCAACTATGTGACGTTGCAAACCGAGTGCTTTCGGTGACAAGCCGAGTGCCAAGCCTATTGCCTGGGTTATATAAACAACCGGGATATCCACAGGTTCCTCAAGGCATTTGTTTATGGCCTTACGCCGCATGTCAAGATTTGAATGGCACATCGGACACGCTACAATTATTGCCTCTGCGCCACGGTCAGACGCGTCTTTCACGATATTAGCCGACAGCTTTCCGACCAAGTCCGTACGCGATATTGAAAGCCCGGCGCCACAGCATTCGGTCTTGAAGGCCCAGTCTATCGGCTCCGCGCCAAGAACAGCCATTAACTTGTCCATACTCAGCGGATCTTCCAAGCGGTCAAATCCGAGCACCTTATGCGGCCTCACAAGCAGGCAACCGTAATAGCACGCTACACGGTGCGCAAACTTATCCTTTATCTTTGAAGGCAATATGTCGGTGGCGTATTTATCAAGATACTGCAACACATTCAGAATCTTGACATGACCCGAATACTGCATTCCAACGGCATGCCTTATACGGTCTGCCATTGCCTCGTCAGCTGCCAGTTCGTAAGCAGCCATGCTGAGCCTGTTATAACACGACGCACAGGGAACTACCACCTCGTCAAACCCTTGCTGTTCAGCAAGCGCCAGAACCCTTGCGGGCAGTGCCAGCGACAATTCCTTGCTCATAGAATGGGCTGCCGTGGCGCCACAACAGTTCCAGTCCTTAATCTCCGTCAGTTCAAGCCCCAGCGCCGACGCGACAGCCCTAACCGACTCATTATATTCACGGGAAGTGCCATTCAACGAACACCCCGGATAGAATCCTATTTTCATATTACACGTATTTTAGTTAACAAGTTGCAGCAAGACATTCTGCCCGGAACCCACCCAAAGGGCAATGTAGGGCTACGAAACAGCCGCTTGCCTGTCATTGGGTATCCTCTTAGCCGAATCAACATGCATTGCCTGCACTTTAAATTAGCCCGAGAGCTTATTTCTTGTCTATGGTATTAGCGAAAATCCTGCCCACCTTCTTTGCGTTATCTTTCAGGCATTCAGGCTTAAGCCCTAATTTACCCTTGGCCATCATCGTAGGTGCGATGTCTACATCCTGCATCAGATTCATCGTGCGCATTTTATATTCCGCTACAAGTCCTATTTCATATAGACGCCCCGTACGCTTCACGCAGTCAAGGAACGACTTGTGAAACGCCAATATGTTCCGTGCCTTATCGTTAACCATGTCTTCCTTGCGCGAGCGTTCGCGAAGGTAATCCATGACAGCAGGCAAGTCTATCTCCATAGGACAACGTGCGACGCAGTTCTCGCAACTCAGGCATAGCCATATTGTCTCCGATCCAAGCACACGCCTGTCATTGGCCTCCGTACCAGTCTGCAAGAGCCTCATCAGGAAACTTGGAGGTATATCCATATCTGCCGCCAACACACATCCGGCAGTACACTTGCCGCACTGGTAGCAACGCGTCACGTCCACTCCGGTACTTGCGGCCAAGTCAGTAGATAATTTCTTTTTCTCTTCCATTTATGTCAAATATAATTATTCCATAAATATATCGTGTTTTTCCATGCTTTCTTGCGAGCACAGGATTCTTCTGTTTTCAGCGTTTGTTTTAGTTCTGTCACTGCTGAGCGTTCAGTCGAAGGCATTTATATGCCTTGCCGCACGCAAAGTCAGGAGACATGTTTTTTCGTAGTCACTTCCGGCATATAACAATGCAACCATAACTGTGCCAAGCATTGCCACGAACATATTTTATCCCAAGGCCAAAGACATGACACACACATTGCACCTCTTCCAAAATGTCAATCTATTTACGACGTATTAGTTTTCCAAAGTCTAAGTTCTCTTCTGCAAAATTCATTGCAAATATATACATTTTTTTCAAAACGAATACCTACAACTGATTATTTTATCATTTTTTATCTCCATTTTCTTGAATCTTAATACCTATTTCTCATTATGCGGGATATCCAGGCAAAAAGTCCGCATGTAAGGCAAAAACGGTATCCGTGCCACGCTGCCAACAAGATAAAAGACCACAAGAAACGGGCAATCATTGTAAATATCGGTATGCGTTAAGCTTCCATTCCGGCCGTCAGAACTATTCCCGTTGTGGCACTTTTTACGGGACATGATAAAATATGTAAGCGCAAACGGCACAAATCCTTTCAGACCGAAACCGCAAGATGGACACAGAAGATTGATTATAATCAAAATAACAGTATAGAGTTACAAAAACGAAAGGCCGTGTATTAGCTTTCAATACACGGCCTTTCGCATGACAAAAGACGGCCTTTCACAAGCCGATTTACGGTCTTTTATATGTCAGGTTAAAAGCGCCGGATGATTAATATACATATAATTCATCAGGCAAGAAGCCCTGCCACACGCCGGATGTAGTACACATTACCTGTTCTTGTGCCGTACATACCAGTTATGAGTGAAACCTAAATACATAATCAATGCAAGGCACGAAACCACGATTGACAAGATCACTGTGCCATACCTGTCACCATACGTGCAACCGTAACCGACGGACATGCCGAGCGACAGTCCCAACTCCCATCCTAAAAAGAATGTACTCTGTGATGTGCCACGCCTGCAATGCGGACTGAGTTTTATGAAAAACAACAGGAAACGCGCTCCTATTATCCCAACTCCGCACCCGATAAGGACGGGCGACACCAGCGTAGCGGCGCCCCGGTTGCCTGACAGCATGAGCAACAATGCCGCCAGCATAAATATAAGTCCCGTAGTAATCTCGCTCTTCAGGTCGGCATTGACGAAAACAAAACGTCCCGCAAGCAAAGCAAGGAAGAATCCGAGTATCATCATTGCATAAAAACTTGCATCGTGCTCAATAGAAAGGAGCATGCCAACCACTGTGGTAACAAGTAACAGATTGATAAAAAGCCACTTACCTTGAGATAGGAAAAACCTGTCTGCAGACACATGGCGGACAACGTCTTCAGGAGCCTTGAACGGGAATTTTACCGAGAATATGAACACCACGGCCAATACGCAAAGGCCTGCCCCGACAATCATGACCGTTCCGAAATCGGCGTAAGGCACCAATACCAACGCCACTAACGGGCCTAACGCCAAGGCAAGACGCGAAAACCATGCCGCCGAATGGTTGGCTTCTGTACGCTGGAACGACTCGCACGTATCTATTATCAACGTGCTTGACAGAACCATCTGCCCAAGTCCGAACACCGCTCCCTGTACAAACCGTATGGCTGTTACGATCAGTAAACCGTCGGCCTGAAGCATGGCGCTGCCGTCAAGCCATGATAATAAATAAAGGCACACAGTCAGGACCAGCACCGAAAAGATGCACACCATGTTGCGGCGGTAACGCTGTACAAGGTACGAGCAGAAACAACCGAGCGCGAATATGCCCACACCGGGAGCACCGACGGCCACAGCCGCAAGCCCCGGGGTACATCCTGTAGCCGACATCAGCCATCCCGGCAGCAAAGGCAACTGTATGTACATGGCCATCGTGACGAGCAAATTGGCCGTTGCCATCAACCAAAAGTCACGGTGCCATAACTTCACATGCACTGGAGTGTTCTGGGTGTACATCAGTATGACTCGTTTTCATTAGGGAATGTCGAATCCTTTACGTCCGTAACATACTGTCCGATAGCGTCAGTCATCACGGTGTTAAGGTCAGCATAACGGCGTAGGAAACGTGGGTTAAAGCCCTTGGTCATACCGAGCATGTCGGCCACGACAAGTATCTGGCCGTCCGTACCGGCACCGGCACCAATGCCGATAGTCGGCACTGTAAGCTCTTTTGAAACCCGAGAGGCAAGCGCCGCCGGTACTTTTTCCAGCACGACACTGAAACATCCCGCCTCGTCGAGCAGCCTTGCATCAGCCAAAAGCTTTTCCGCCTCGGCATCGTCTTTGGCACGCACGGCGTAAGTTCCGAATTTATTGATACTCTGCGGAGTCAATCCAAGATGTCCCATAACGGGAATGCCTGCATCGAGAATACCCTTTACCGTGTCGATTATCTCGGCTCCGCCTTCAAGCTTCAACGCATCGCAACCACTTTCCTTCATGATTTTTATGGCGTTCTTGACACCTTCCTTGCGGTCAACCTGATAACTGCCGAATGGCATGTCGCATACGACAAGAGCACGCTTCACGCCGTTTACCACCGACTTTGCGTGGTAAATCATCTGCTCCACGGTCATAGGCAAGGTCGTACCGTTGCCGACCATTACGTTCGAAGCTGAATCACCGACCAGAATACCGTCAACCCCGGCCCCGTCGACAATGCTTGCCGTGGTATAATCATAAGACGTAAGCATTGAGATTTTCTCGCCACGCTGTTTCATCTCAACGAAACGGTGCGTGGTAACTTTCCTTGTGTCACTAACTAAATATCCGGACATCGTTTTCTCTTTTAGTAATTTAAAATATTAAAAGCATGTCCGGCACGCATGCCGGACAATTGTTATTAAAAACTTATAGTTAAGAAAATATCAATTAAGGTTTGCCAACATTCCACTCAGCCTGTTGTAGTCAAGCTCCATAAAATCCGGCACCACGCAATCAGCATATGGCTTTATCGCCTCAGCCGCATTGGTCGTTGACAGTCCGATTACGGCCATGCCAGCCGCACGTCCGGATTTCAATCCGTTAAAACTATCCTCGAATACCACGCATTCGTCACGGGTTACGCCGAATGTGGCTGCTCCCTTGAGATAACAGTCAGGGTCAGGCTTGCTCCTTTCAAAGTCTTCCGAAGTCAGAATAGCGTCAAAAAGAGCCTTGAATTCCTTGCGCGCTGCATACACAGAGTTCATCTTTGCCTGGTTTGAGCTTGTAACCACGGCTGTCTTAACGCCGTTACGACGCAAGTCAGAGACAAAATCAAGAAAACCGGCAACATACTCGAACTTCATGTTACGTTCGAATTCGTCAAGCCTGCGTATGATTACAGAATGCTCGTCCTTCATGTCCGAAAAATAATTATCGAGTATCTGGACCAGCGTCTGTCCCTTTATCTTGTCTTCAAGCCCGGGTTTGTCAGGATGATAAAACCGGCACTGCTCACCCCAGAAAACAGAATACTGACCTTCTGTGTCAAATACGACGCCGTCCAAATCAAAAAGCGCCGCTCTTAATAACCTTTTTGTCATGATAATATTGATTTGCGCTGCAAAATTAATCATTTTATAAAATAAAACATAAAATCCTTGTGACTTTCCTCCTTTTCAAGTAATTTTGCAAATAAAAATACATTAATTAAATATGAAAAAATCAACTATTATAATCATATTTTCCATTTTTGCCATGATAATGGCCACATCATGTGGAGGAAAGTTCAACAATGGCGGAAATGGAACCGACAGTCTTGTATTCGACAGTATAAAAGTGGACTCGACGTTATGGCTTACCGAAGACACGGCGGGGCCACGTTGCCATGTCAGCCTCAGCCTGACTTACGCTAAAGGCAAGAATGCCGATTATATAAATGACTCAATCATCCGTTCCGGCATTTTAAGTCCTGACTACTTCTCTATAACTTCACAAAAGCTAACGCCGCAAGAGGCAGCAGATTCTTTTGTGACAAGATATCTTGACGAGTACAAAACATCTTACGGAGAACTTTACAAGGCCGATAAATCTCACGGTGCGTCCTACAATTGCGAATATCTGGTAAAAACATACGTGCTCCAGGACAACGACAAGTATTATACATACATTGCCAACATCTATAACTACGGTGGCGGCGCGCACGGCAGCTCCATAGTTGTAGCCAGAAACGTTGATACTAAAAGCGGGAAAATCGTATCCCTTAAAGATATCTTTGTGCCCGGATATGAACAAGAACTTAACAATCTCATAATAAATGCCCTCTGTGAAAAATATAACACGGAAAATATTGAAGGTCTACACGACAAAACAATATTCTTGGGCATAGACGTTTACCCGTCGGATAACTTCATTTTGGGAGAAGACGACATTACGTTTATTTATTCTCCGGATGAAATCGCAAGTCACGCCGAAGGCGAGATAAGGGTTAAAATAAGCAACGATACCCTTGAGAAATTATTAAGAAAATAAACTGATATGGACATAATCTTAAAATATTTTCCTGAACTTACTGACATACAGCGCGGCCAATTCGCTGCGCTGTATGACTTATATCACGAATGGAACAGCAAAATAAACGTTATATCTCGTAAGGATATTGACTCACTTTACGAGCATCATATTCTGCATTCGCTCGCGATAGCAAAAATAATAAAGTTCAGGCCGGGAACAAAAATTCTCGACCTTGGGACAGGAGGAGGTTTTCCAGGTATACCTCTTGCCATAATGTTTTCCGAAACAAGCTTTAAGCTAATTGACGGAACAGGCAAAAAAATCCTCGTGGTCAAGGAAATTTCAAAAGCTATCGGCCTGGAGAATTGTGTAGCTGAACAACTTAGGGGAGAAAACGAAACGGGCAAATATGATTTCGTGGTAAGCCGTGCGGTAATGCCCTTGCCCGATCTTGTCAGGCTCGTAAAGAAAAACATTGCCAAGCAACAACACAACTCTTTGCCTAACGGGCTATTGTGCTTGAAGGGAGGAAACGTAAACGAAGAGATAAAACCGTTCAAACACATCACTGACGTAACGGATATAGGAACATTCTTTACAGAAGAATGGTTCAAGCAAAAATACCTCATTTATGTTCCTTTATAATTAACCGTAGAACCTGTAAACACCAGAATCATGCTTGATATACAGCGCTTTGTCTGCAACATGTTCCAAGAGAATTGCTACGTTGTAAGCGATGAGACTAAAGAATGTGTCATTATTGACTGTGGCGCATTTTTTGAAGAGGAAAAAATAGCAATCTATAATTATATAAATGACAACAACCTGACCCCCAAGCACTTATTGTGTACACACGGGCATGTTGACCATAACTTCGGCAATAAATTCATTCTTGACAAATTTGGATTACGGCCTGAAATCAGTGAAGCCGACAAACCGTTAATGAATAATCTCGGAAAACAGGCAAAGGCTTTTACGGGCGAAGATTGCGGTAACGACTTTCCCGAAATAGGAAGGTTTTATGAAAACGATAAAACAATTACATTTGGCAACCACGAATTCGCCATTATACCAACACCTGGACATTCGCCAGGGTCGGTTTTCATCTATTGCAAAGATGAATCAGTAGCTTTCTCGGGCGATACACTCTTCAAATTGAGTATCGGACGTACGGATCTGCAATTAGGGAACTACGAAGACATCATAGAAAGCCTCCATTCCATTGCGAAAGTATTGCCGGCAGACACAACGGTTCTACCCGGTCATGGGGAACATACAACCATTGGATATGAGGTGAAGTTCAATCCTTACCTGAAAACAGGAAGCCTGCGATGACCGAAAAAATAATAATGGGTATCGACCCCGGTACCAACGTTATGGGCTATGGCTTAATAAAAGTAAAGGGCAACAAAGCGTCAATGATGGCCATGGGGGTAATCGACATGCGCAAGATGCATGACCCGTATTTGCGTCTGGGGCGGATTTTTGAACGCGTCACAAGCCTTATAGATGAATTTTTACCTGACGAGATGGCCATCGAAGCCCCATTTTTCGGCAAGAACATACAATCGATGCTAAAACTCGGGCGCGCACAAGGTGTGGCGATAGCAGCCGCGATACATCATGATATTCCAATACACGAGTACGCTCCAATGAAAATAAAGTTGGCATTGACAGGACAAGGACTTGCTTCAAAAGAACAAGTGGCTGGAATGTTGAAACGCCTGCTAAACATCAAGGATGACGACATGACACCATTTCTCGACGCTACTGACGCATTAGCTGCGGCCTATTGCCATTTCATGCAGGCAGGAACACCCGTCAACGATGTAAAATACGGCAGTTGGAAAGACTTTGCCAACAAGAACAAGGACAGGATAAAATGCAACGGATTATAAGTATTAAAGACGGGGTGACACGAATGCCATCATGGAGAATGGCAGAACCTGTCAATTTCGAACTTTGCGACGGAGAGCATATCGCGATAATCGGGCCTAACGGAGGTGGAAAGTCCATGTTCACGGACATTATTACCGGTAGCCATCCGATTATTGGAAACGGCATTGAATATGACTTTTCGCCAAGCGACAAAACGCTCGTTTCAGACAACATCAAGTATATCGCCTTCAAGGATTCATACGGAGACAAGGACGGAACATACTATCTGCAACAACGGTGGAACCAGCACGACATCAGCGAAGACACCCCAACCGCCGGTGACTTGCTTGAAGAAGCCTTCCTGTTAACCGGAGACGACACGGCTGAACGTCGTGAGTTACAGAACCATTTGTACTCTGTTTTCCACATTGAACATACGCTTGATAAATACATTATACTCCTTTCAAGTGGCGAACTGCGCAAGTTTCAGCTAATAAAAACCCTACTTTCAAAACCAAGAGTTCTTATAATGGACAATCCATTTATAGGACTTGATGCCGAAACACGTGATCAACTACAACATCTCCTGACCACCGTTGCCAACGACAGCAAACTCCAAATCATCCTTATTTTATCAAGACCAAAGGATATTCCGCCATTTATCACCCATGTAGTTGAAGTCAGGAACATGAAGGTGGGCAAGAAAATAACAACAGAAGAATATCGTTCTGCCATGACTTCGTCCGACTTACAACCTCAATTTAACCGTGAAAAGGAAGAACGGATACTGAATCTGACATATAACGACAACACAACCGAAGGCAATGAAGTTATAGGTATGACGGATATCTGCATACGTTATGGCAAAAGAACCATTATCGATCACTTTACATGGAATGTCATGAAAGGCGAGCACTGGGCCGTTTCCGGACGCAACGGTGCAGGCAAATCAACCTTGTTAAGCCTTGTATGCGCCGACAATCCACAAGCCTACGCATGCAACATCAGCCTATTCGGCCGGAAACGCGGTACAGGCGAAAGTATATGGGACATTAAACGACGTATCGGTTATGTTTCTCCGGAAATGCATAGGGCTTACAACCGTGACATTCCGGCTATCATGGTGGTAGCAAGCGGCCTGAAAGATTCTGTCGGATTATACACCCAGCCCAATGAAACAGAAAGACACACATGCCGTAAATGGATGGATGTATTTGGTATTGAGAAACTTGCGGACAGAACATTTCTTAAACTCTCAAGCGGTGAACAACGGCTTGTACTACTTGCACGAGCATTCGTTAAGAATCCAGAACTGCTGATTCTTGACGAACCATTCCACGGACTTGACGAACCCAACCGTCTTATGGTGACTGAAATAATTGAGGCTTTCTGCAAACATTCCGGCAAGACCTTGATTATGGTAAGCCATTATCCGGAAGAGTTGCCGCCATGCATTGACCATAAATTGACACTTACACGCACAGATTAAAACAAAAGATAAACAATTATGGAATGGCATGGTTCTATACAAATTACCATAGTTATCATAGTGATAGCGTGTGCGGCGGCATATGCCGGTTGGCGTATATACAAGACATTAGCGGCCAAAGACAAAACATGTGCAGGATGTCCGCTCAAAGATACATGCAAAAAAACAAAGAAATGAACAATGAAAAATGAAGGAATGGATAATCATCGCCAATTTATTATATAGGATTTGATTATTCATTTCTTCATTTTTCATTGTCCATTAACCTATAACCTTGAATCTTGCGAACTTCACGAGAAGCTGCTTTTGCCCGGCATTCTCGAACTGTACAGTGGCCTTCATGTTCTCACCATTACCTTCCAAACGTATAACCTTGCCTATGCCAAAGCGCTCATGTTCTATCATACATCCTTCACTCAAGCCCGAAACAGATGGAGAAGCATGCTTGCCCCCTGAGCTCGCAACGGCCCGTAAACGCTTGAAACTCGGCGAAAACGTATTGGCAATTGGCGGGTCTTCACGGTGTACTGCCTCACGGGGCTTTAAGTCAGCCTTGAATTGCGATGCTACAGGGCGGCTGTTCTGCCAACGGTTCGCCCTGCCATAATCTGAACTTAGCGACGACTTTCCGAACGGCAACATTGAGCCGCCGGCTTTATCGACTTTCAGCAGGTCCGGATTTATATCACGAAGAAAACGGCTCGGAGCCTCCATCTCCATACGCCCGTATCTGAAACGACTTTTTGCATACGTAAGAAAACAATGCCGCTCGGCACGTGTTATTGCCACATAAAGCAACCGTCGCTCCTCCTCAAGTTCTCTACGGCTGTTCATTGACAACATACTTGGAAAGATATTCTCCTCAAGACCGACAATAAACACTGTCGGGAATTCAAGCCCCTTAGCACTGTGCACAGTCATCAAAGACACACGGCGGGCGTCTTCCTCACCAGAGTCACTCTCGATATCAGTCTGTAACGACACCTCCTTCAGAAACTCCGACAACCCTATTTCCGTCTCACGCCCTTCCTCCATGCGGCTCTCAACAAACTCTTGCATACTGCCAAGCAATTCTTCAAGATTTTCCTGCCGCGACACATTTTCGGGAGATTTATCGGCGTATATGTCTGCCGAAATACCACTTGACTTTACTATCTCAACTCCTAAAGAATAAGCGTCGGAGGTTGCGCATTTTTCCATGAATCCAAGTATCAGCTGCCTGAAAGCATCAACCTTGCCCATCGTAGCCTTTGCCACGGAAAGCCCATAAGCGTCAGGCTCGCATATTACACGCCAAAGACTTACGCCTCCAACCGATGCAAGCCCTGCAATCTTGGCTACAGTCGTATCCCCGATTCCTCGCTTTGGATAATTTATTATACGCTTGAACGCTTCTTCATCGTCAGGGTTGACCACCATGCGGAAATAGGCTATAACGTCCTTGATTTCCTTACGTTGGTAAAAGCTCAGTCCTCCATAAATTTTATACGGTATTCCGACTTTACGCATTGCCTCCTCAAAGCTCCTGCTTTGCGAATTAGTACGATAAAGGACGGCAAAATCATTGTATTCACAATGTTCCTCACGCCTTAAACGCCTTATTTCATTACATACTATCAGCGCCTCTTCCTTATCACTATATGCTTCTTTCAGCACAAGACGCTCACCTTCATCGTTACGGCTGAACACATCCTTTGGTATCTGCCTCTCGTTGTGCCGTATCAGGCTGTTGGCGGCCTGAACAATACGTTGCGTACTTCGATAATTCTGTTCAAGCTTGAACGTACACGAGCCTGTAAATATTTTCTCGAAATCAAGAATGTTGTCTATATTCGCGCCCCGAAAGGCATATATGCTCTGCGCGTCATCACCGACCGCGCATACCCGCAGATGTTCCTTAGATAGCTGCCATACTATTTTCTGCTGTACGGCATTGGTGTCCTGATACTCGTCTACGAGGATATACTTAAATCTGTCTGCGTATTTCAAGCGGACGTCGTCGTGCTCGTTGAAGAGAGCGAAGGTATTTGTAAGAAGGTCGTCGAAGTCCATTGCGTTAGCCATCCTGCATCGTTCGCAATAAGCTGAATATATACTGCTCATCGCAGGCATGCGCTGTTCCCTGTCACGCTCAACCAAACTACGGGTCAAGGCATACTCGGCAGGCATTACAAGATGGTTTTTAGCCATGCTGATACGTGAATGCACGGATGCGGGCTTGTATATCTTATCGTCAAGCTGCATTTCCTTGATGATTGTCTTGACAAGGCTTCGCGAGTCGGCTTCGTCATAAATAGTGAAGTTTGGCTCGTAACCAAGAGTTGCAGCCTCAACCCTCAGGATACGCGAGAACACGCTATGAAACGTGCCCATGTTGAGTCTACAGGCCAAGTCCGTACCTACCAGTGCGCCTATTCGCTCCTTCATCTCGTTAGCGGCCTTGTTGGTAAATGTAAGGGCGAGTATGTTCCACGGCTTCATGCCTTGGCTCAGCAGGTAAGCTATCTTATACGTAAGCACACGTGTCTTGCCCGACCCCGCCCCGGCTATCACCAATGACGGACCGTCGCAGTACTCAACAGCCTTGCGCTGGCTCTCATTCAAATCATTAAGAAAATCCACTGTATAAATTAAATTAAGAGTTAAGAATTAGGAAACGTGACCGAGCGGGTTTATATATCATGAGCCAAGCACCAAGAAAAGCCGCATTGCCGGAAACACGGCAATGCACATTTCTTAATTCTTAACTCGTTATCCTTCACTTCCTGTACACCCCTCCGGCAGACGTCTCAGGGTCATAATCCTCACCTTCGG
>NZ_JACJJG010000239.1 GCF_016899855.1 Marseilla massiliensis | reverse complement strand
GCACCACGCGAACCGTAGATGGCTGTGGATGATGCGTCCTTAAGTACGGTAATGTCCTCGATGTCGGTTGCAGGAATGTCGCTGATACTTTCAACGGGGAATCCGTCGACGATGAGCAATGGGTCGTTGCTCTGAGTGATGGAGCCTCCTCCACGTACACGTATTTTCACGTCGGCGTCGGGCGAGCCCTCGGTCGTGGTGATGTTTACGCCGGCCATCTTACCGGTAAGGGCCTCACTGACATTAGACACAGGGATTTGCCCTATGTCCTCGGCGCTGACGGATGTTACGGCGCCCGTCAGGTCGCGCTTCCTTACAGTACCATAACCGATGACAACGAGATCGTCGAGTGCAGTAGCCTCATCTTCCATTGTAACTGTTACACTACTCTTTCCGGCCACGTTTACCGTCTGCGGCTTCATACCAATGTATGAAAACTGCAGCTCGTTACTGCCGGAGGTTTTGATTTCGAAGTTTCCGTCGATATCGGTCACTACGGCGTTTTTAGTCCCTTTTTCGAGGACTGTTGCGCCGATGACGGCCTCTCCGTTGGAATCTTTCACATTTCCTTTGA
>NZ_JACJJG010000238.1 GCF_016899855.1 Marseilla massiliensis | reverse complement strand
CGGCGGCTGGATGAACAGGCTCAAGGCGCGGTCGCCGTAAAACCTCTTGATGTTGCATCCGCCTTTTACGTCAACGTCGAGAACGACATTCTCGCCCTTTGCAAGCTGGTTTTCGACCTGGCTCTTCAGCGTGCCGTAATACCGGTCTTTGTACACTTCCTCGTATTCCAGGAACTCGTCGGCCTCGATACGGCGCCTGAACTCGTCGGGAGAGACGAAGAAATATTCCACTCCATCACGCTCCGTGCCGCGTGGCGGACGGCTCGTGCATGATATGCTGAACGCCATGTTCAGCTCTTTGTGTGACATTAGTCGGCCGATGATGGTGCTTTTCCCGCTGCCGCTTGGCGCGGAGAAGATGATTATTTTTCCGGGCATAGTTTTTTATTTGGGAAGTAAATTTTTAGGAGTTAAGGAGTAATGGAGTAAAGTAGTTAAGACAAATGACTTGTAGTTTAGGAGTAAAGGAGTAAGTATGGGAGGAGTAAGTAGAAATGTCTTTCACTTTTTCACCTTCTCACCTTTTCATTATAACAAGTCATTTGTCTTAACTACTTTACTCCATTACTCCTTAACTCCTA
>NZ_JACJJG010000237.1 GCF_016899855.1 Marseilla massiliensis | reverse complement strand
AACGATTGAAAAAGTTGTGGGAATGAGATATTTTTAGTACCTTTATAGTTGATAATCAATAAGTTACATAAAAATATTCATTCCCATGACTGATGCAAATATAATAGAAATTTTCTGTATTCTCGATGAATTCTGCAAATATTTTGCTCCCGAACTGAAAAAACACACGCTGGACATCTGCGGCAAACGTCGCCGCAACCGCCCATGCCTCATGTCCGACAGCGAGGTGATGACCATTCTCGTACTGTTTCATATCATGCGCCACCGAGACCTCAAGTCTTTCTACCTCGGTTATGTATGTAACCACATGCGCAAGGAGTTTCCACACCGCCTGTCGTACAACCGCTTCGTAGAACGCCAGGCTAAGGTAGGGCTCCATCTTTTGCTGTTCCTGCAGACATGTGCGTTGGGTAAATGTACTGGAATATCCATTATCGACTCCACACCGTTGAAGTCATGCAATATAAAGCGTGCGCACAGCCACAGGACGATGAAGGGATGGGCGGCCAAGGGCAAGTGTACGATGGGATGGTTCTACGGATTCAAGCTGCATATAGTGATAAACGACCGTGGCGAGATAAT
>NZ_JACJJG010000236.1 GCF_016899855.1 Marseilla massiliensis | reverse complement strand
GTGACAGGCTTGAAGTCGTTGATGAAATGACGGGCGAGACGAAGAAAGCCGAGGTGTTTGTCGCCATCCTTCCGTTCAGCCATTATACCTACTGCGAAGCCGTGTGGTCTCAACGCAAGGAAGACCTGATAAAGGCATGTGAGAATGCCATGCAATATTTTGAAGGCGTTCCTGCGGCTATCGTCCCCGACAATCTGAAGGCTGCCGTCACACGAAGCGACCGCAACGAGCCTGTCATCAATGATGATTTCGCCGCTTTTGCCGAATATTACGGCTGTGCGGTCTATCCCGCCCGTGTGCGTCATCCCAAAGACAAGGCTTTGGTAGAGAATGCCGTAAAGCTCCTCTACCGTTCCATTTACCTTGACATAGAGGGAATGACATTTTCCGGCCTGGAGGAACTCAATACCGCCGTCCGTGTCTCCCTGCTTGATTTCAATGAAAAGGTGATGGCCGGACGGGAGGTGTCACGCAAGGAAATGTTCCTTCAGGGAGAGAAGGATTATCTTCGGCCGCTTCCCGTGAAACGTTACGTAATGAAAGAGAGGAAGCTGATGACTGTCGGGAAGAACTCTTACGTCTCGTTGTTCAAGCACC
>NZ_JACJJG010000235.1 GCF_016899855.1 Marseilla massiliensis | reverse complement strand
AAATCAAGTATTATTTGTTTTTTATACCACAAGACATTTGTCTTAACTCCTTTACTCCCTATTAACTCCTTAACTCCTAAAGAAAAACAATTATGAACAAGATTCCCAGCTTTACAATCAACCACGAGAAACTGTTGCGCGGGATATATGTCTCACGCAAGGATGAAGTTGGCGGCGATACCGTCACGACCTTCGACATACGAATGAAGGAACCAAACCGCGAGCCGGCACTGCACCCAGGGGCGCTGCATACCATCGAACATCTGGCCGCAACGTATCTGCGCAACGACCCGGAGTGGCGTGACCGCATAGTATATTGGGGCCCAATGGGCTGTCTTACAGGCAATTACCTGCTGATGAGGGGCAACCTTGAACCGCAAGACATCCTCGACCTGATGCGCCGTACGTTCGCATTCATCGCCGACTTTGACGGCGACGTGCCCGGCGCTGCGCCCCGCGACTGTGGCAACTACCTGCTTCACGACCTGCCGATGGCACGGCTTGAGGCAAGAAAATACCTCACAGAGGTGCTCGAAAGGATGGAAGAAGAGAATATGAAATACCCTGAATAAGTATAAGTTGACGAGCAGACGAGTGACGAGCAGACAAGGACATTTGCATT
>NZ_JACJJG010000234.1 GCF_016899855.1 Marseilla massiliensis | reverse complement strand
GAGCGTGTGCCGCGAAATCAACTCGATATCAAAAAGTTTCAAGCATGTGCCCGAGGAACTGAAGGGTCTCGACAAGCTGTTGGCCGACAAATATTTCTGCAACTTCTCGCTCTTCCAGTCGTTGCCCGACGCCTGGGCGATAGACCAGATATTCCCCATCGTGCCGCTGCAGAGGCTCAACGAGCGCCCCACGCGCAGCGCCACGCTGCAGGACATCACGTGCGACAGCGACGGAAAGATAGCCAACTTCGTGACCAACCGCAACATCTCGAACATCCTGCCGGTGCACGCGCTTCGCAAGAACGAGCCTTACTATCTGGGCGTGTTCCTCGTGGGAGCGTACCAGGAGATACTGGGCGACATGCACAACCTCTTCGGCGACACCAACGCCGCCCACATAACGGTGAAGGACGGCAAGTACCACATCGACCAGATAATCGACGGCGAGACCGTGGAGGAGGTGCTCGAGTACGTGCAGTACAACCCGAAGAAGCTGGTGCGCCAGCTCGAAGTGTGGGTTACCAAGAGCGTAAAGGAGGGCAAGATATCGCTCGAGGAGGGCAAGGAGTTCCTCTCCAACTACCGCTCTGGACTGTATGGATATACTTATTTGGAGTAAAATTCAATTTAGGAGTTAAG
>NZ_JACJJG010000233.1 GCF_016899855.1 Marseilla massiliensis | reverse complement strand
GCACCACGCGAACCGTAGATGGCTGTGGATGATGCGTCCTTAAGTACGGTAATGTCCTCGATGTCGGTAGCAGGAATGTCGCTGATACTTTCAACGGGGAATCCGTCGACGATGAGCAATGGGTCGTTGCTCTGAGTGATGGAGCCTCCTCCACGTACACGTATTTTCACGTCGGCGTCAGGCGAGCCCTCGGTCGTGGTGATGTTTACGCCGGCCATCTTACCGGTAAGGGCCTCACTGACATTAGACACAGGGATTTGCCCTATGTCCTCGGCGCTGACGGATGTTACGGCGCCCGTCAGGTCGCGCTTCCTTACAGTACCATAACCGATGACAACGAGATCGTCGAGTGCAGTAGCCTCATCTTCCATTGTAACTGTTACACTACTCTTTCCGGCCACGTTTACCGTCTGCGGCTTCATACCAATGTATGAAAACTGCAGCTCGTTACTGCCGGAGGTTTTGATTTCGAAGTTTCCGTCGAGGTCGGTCACGGCAACATTCTTCGTGCCCTTCTCCTGGACTGTGGCGCCGATGACGGCCTCTCCGTTGGAATCTTTCACATTTCCTTTGATTGTCTGCGCCGACAGCGAGCCCACGATGAGCGTGAACAGCGCCACAAGCGCAAGTCGAAAAGTTTTTAAATT
>NZ_JACJJG010000232.1 GCF_016899855.1 Marseilla massiliensis | reverse complement strand
CCTTGCCAAGGTGGCGAGCAAGTACGGCAAGCGTTACAAAGGGTATGAAGGCGTGTGCATGATAGATACCGAGGCTAAGCGTGTGAAGGCTCTTGAAGGTCTCGCTATTGGCGATGTGTGGGGCATAGGGCGGCGTAACGTGCGTAAGATGGAGTTTTGCGGTGTAAAAACGGCGCTTGATTTCACGTTGCGTAGCGAGAGCTGGGTTCGTCGTATGTTTTCCGTTACCGGCGTAAGGACATGGAAAGAGCTGCAAGGCGTAAGTTGTATCGATATAGGTGAGCTGCCTCAAAAGAAGAGCATATGCACAAGCCGTAGCTTTGCCGACCGTGGCTTGCGTGAGATTGGCAAGGTAGAAGAGGCGGTTGCAAACTTCGCTTCCTCGTGTTCACGTAAGTTGAAAGAACAGAAGAGCTGTTGCAGGGCGATAACAGCGTTTGTTTATACAAGCCGTTTCAATACTTCCGAACCGTATCATGCCATTAACCGAACGGTGACTTTGCCCGTAGCGACTAACGATTTGCGTGAAATCGTGTCTTCAGCCGTTGCCGCACTGCGCTCGGAATGGCGTGGCGACGGGATTTATTCATACAAGAAGGCAGGTGTGATAGTTTGGAACATCTGTCCCGATACAGCCGTACAAACCGACCTTTTCGATCCCGTCG
>NZ_JACJJG010000231.1 GCF_016899855.1 Marseilla massiliensis | reverse complement strand
TTGTTTGTATATAAAAAGAACAAATTATAACTTCTATAATGCAAATGTCCTTGTCTGCTCGTCACTCGTCTGCTCGTTTACTATAAATTAAACTTTGGACAAGCCCTCTTACAAAGATGTAAGCTATAAAGGCAGCCCACAGCCCATGATTGGCATACGTGCCGTGCAACGAATAGTAAAGGATGAAGAACGTTGCGGCGGCAAGGGCCATCGAGATGAGCATTCCGCGCGTCATTGTACACCCGATGAACACACCGTCCCACACGAAAGCGGCCACACCGGCCAACGGAATGGCAAGAGCCCAATAATAATAGGTGTGCGACGCAGCGACGACTGACGGCTCGTCGGTGAGCAACGACATGAATGCGTCACCGCCTATGGCGTAAACCAGGGTGAAGGCAACGGCCAGCCCATAGCCCCAACAGAACAACCAGCGTACCGTACGGCGCAACGCGCCGGCATTACGTGCGCCGTAATAACGCCCGCTAAGCGCCTCGCCGGCATACGCAAAGCCATCCATGACATAAGAAAAGAGCATATAGAACTGCATTAGCAGAGTATTTACGGCCAGCACGACCTCGCCCTGCCACGAGCCGGCCGAGGTGAAGAACAGCATGACCGATACCATACAAAGCGTGCGGAGGAATATGTCACGGTTGACACTGAAGAAATGCGCCATGGC
>NZ_JACJJG010000230.1 GCF_016899855.1 Marseilla massiliensis | reverse complement strand
AATTTAAAAACTTTTCGACTTGCGCTTGTGGCGCTGTTCACGCTCATCGTGGGCTCGCTGTCGGCGCAGACAATCAAAGGAAATGTGAAAGATTCCAACGGAGAGGCCGTCATCGGCGCAACAGTCCTCGAAAAAGGGACTAAAAACGCCGTAGTGACCGATATCGACGGAAACTTCTCCATTAAGTTATCGAGCGGTAACGAACTGCAGTTCTCATATATTGGTATGAAGCCGCAGACGGTAAACGTTACCGGCAAAAGCACCGTCAATATCGTAATGGAAGACGAGGCAACCAATCTTGACGACCTCGTTGTCATCGGTTACGGCTCCGTTCGCCGCAAGGACCTTACCGGTTCCGTGGCCACTGTGAGCAACGAAGCCCTCGCGGCTGTTCCGGTTGCGTCAGTAACCGAAGCCCTCACGGGTAAGATGGCCGGCGTAAACATCACCACGACCGAGGGCTCGCCTGACGCCGACGTGAAAATTCGTGTACGTGGAGGAGGCTCGCTGTCACAGGACAACTCGCCGCTGTACGTTGTCGACGGATTCCCCGTTGAGAGTATCAGTGACATTTCCCCGTCGGAAATCGAGAGTATCGACGTACTCAAGGACGCGTCGTCAACGGCCATCTACGGTTCGCGTGGTGCTAACGGCGTTATCATCGTAACCACCAAGAGTGGTTCGGAAGGCAAAATCCAGGT
>NZ_JACJJG010000022.1 GCF_016899855.1 Marseilla massiliensis | reverse complement strand
TCGGCCAATTTGACCTATTGCTGCAAATAATCAAGACATTTGTCTTAACTCCTTTACTCCCTAACTCCTTAACTCCTGAATTACTACCTGAACGCGAAATACATTCCGTCGTTCACGGCCATGCGGGCGTTGAACATGCCCTGCTCGTCAAGGGCGACGTCCATCGAAGAGCCGTCCTTGAGGTATATCTCGGCGGTGTCCTTACCCTTCATCTTCAGCAGTTTGGTCTTCTTTCCGTCCTGCACCATCGACCAGGTGTCCTCCGTCTTGTCGTAAACGAAGTTGACGATTTTGCCGTCCGGAGCCTTCACTTCGTAACCGTTTTCAAGCGTGGTGACGGCATACAGCTTGCCGTCGCTGCCCATTACGTTCTCCGTCTTGCCAACGTTCTCGGCCAGGGGATTGTCTCCCGACCAGAACTCTATGCTGTTGATTACCAGGATATCGGCCACTCCGCACAGCACGTAGGCGGGCGAGATGAGTATGAAAATCAGCCAGTTGAGGAACTTGTTGCCCGTGGCCTGCTTGTTCCAGTCGAGCACCTTGTTGAACAGTCCGAACGAACCGATACACGAGCTCATGAGGCATGCGCCTATCATGAGAGCCGTGAGTGATTTTAATGTCTTGTTTGTCATAAGATGTTTGTTTATGTAATATAACCGGTTACAAATCTAATGGTTTTTAACGAGACGGCAGGAAATATTGTCATAAAAAAACAAAAAAGGGGCCGCGCCACGCTCCACGAGCTACCACTTCAGCCGTCCGTACTTCTCCATGCACCACAGCTGCCACGAGTTGAGCGTGTTCTGCCATACCACGTAGGCGCAAGGCGCTATGGCGACTACGGGGTTAAGGTAGACCATTACGAGCCAAATGCCCACGCCGGTGTTCTTCTGGCCGAGCGCCTGGCCGCCGTCCACGCTGTCGCCGTAATGCCTCCCGACGGCCTTGCCCGTGCCGAAGAGCAGCAGCGTGACCACGGCCGGAACGACGATAAGCGCCGTCATCGAGAGCCACGATATGCCGGCGGTGAAGATGTTGTGCAGCGTCATGCCCATGACTATGGACAGGTTGACGGCCCAGAAGTAGAAGCCCAGGTTGCGGCAGTCCTTTATCGCCTTGGCCATCCGCGGCAGCCAGCGGCGCGTGGCCATCGCGCATACGAAGGGCAGGACGAGCACCACGGCCGTGCGCTGCAGTATTGTGGCGAACGACGACATGAAAGTAACGTCGGCGTGCTTCTCGACCATGGGGAAGAGCAGCGGCACGAGCAGGGCCGTAACGGCGTTGTCTATCAGCGTGTAGACGGTCATCGAGGCAATGCTGCCGCCCAGTTTCTCGGTCACCACGGCGGCGGCCGAGGCCGTGGGGCATATCACGCAGGCGAAAGCCCCCTCCAAGGCCAGGCGCAGCGTGTTGTCAGTAGTGTTCATTATGGCGAAAACGAGCGCTACGGCCATGGCTATACGTATAACCTGCATCCACACGTGCCACGTGTGCAGGCGCAGGTCGTGCAGGCGTATCTTGCAGAACGTGACGTAGAGCGTCATGAAAATAAGCACCGGCAGGATTTCGATAAACCACGGACCGGCCATATGGCCGAAGGGCACGAGGGCCGGAATCTCGGTGAACAGCAGGTACATGGCCGCGCCGAACACCATTGCGCAGGGCAGCGTCCATTCCTTTACGAACTTTATTATTCCCATTGTAATGCTTTTGAAAAACTCTGCAAAAGTAAGAATAATATTCATATTACGGCGGCCATGGCGGCCAATATTTGCAAAAAACCGGGACGCCCGCGTAACCGCCTGGCGCTTAGCGCATTGCGAAAGGCCGTCTTTCAGCGTGTGAAAGACGGCCTTTCGGCGTGCGTTTGACGGCCTCTTGCGGCGCAAAAGGCCGCGAACGGCATAACGTGCGTCACTCGGCGAGCAGGTCGGCAGCCACCTTGCCGTCGCACTGTGCCGGCTCAATGCCGAGCAGCCGGCACAGCGTGGGATACACTGCGGTGTTGTCGAACGTGCCACTCTTTACATAGCCACGCTTGAAGTCGGGGCCTGCGGCACGGAAGATGACGTTCATCTGCGGCGACGTAGGGTCGTAACCGTGGCTGCCGGGATTCACCTTTCCGTTCTCGGACACCGTCCACCCCTCGTCGGGCAGCACTACTATGGGCGCGATGTTGCGGTCGGTACCGTAATTAAGATACGCCGGCACGTCCTTCTTGCGCCATGCGCGGATATGCGGCACGCCGTCGAGCGCCTTCATGATGTCGTCCTCGTGGCCCTTGGCGGGGAATACGAGCGCAGGCAGGTCGGGCAGAACGCGCTCGCACCAGCCGTCCTCAAGATAGTCGGAGAGGCGCACGATACGCTCCGGCGAGGTCTGCGCCATGCCGTGGTCGGAGGTCACGATAAAGTTGATGTCGGCCCCGTAGGGCAGCTTGCGCAGGTCGCCATACAGCATGCCAAGCAGGCGGTCGAGGCCCTCAACGGCCGCCCTGACCTCAATGGAGGCCGGGCCGTGGTCATGACCCTGGTAGTCGGGATATTCAAAATACGCCATAACAAGCTGCGGGCGCTCGCCTTCGGGCAGCTTCATGAGCCGCTCCACCTCGGCTACGCGCTCAGGAAACGACAGCCGCGGCTGCCGGGCGTAGTCCTGCCAATAGTCGGGATAGCGCCCCTGTATGGCAACGTCGGAGCCCGGCCAGTACACCACGCCCGCCTTCAGGCCCTGCCTGCCGGCAGTAATCCATACCGGCTCGCCGCCGTAGAACGACGGGTCCTTGGCCGTCAGCGTGTCGCCTATGCTGTACGTGCGGCCCGAGGCCACGTCGTAGAAGCGGTTGGCGATAATGCCGTGATGGTCGGGCACGAGGCCCGTGGCCAGCGTATAATGGTTGGGAAACGTCTTCGAGGGGAACGACGGGCGCATTACCGCCCTAACGCCCTCGCGCCCGAGCGAGTCGAGAAACGGCGTATCGTACATCAGCGGGTAGTCCCAGCGGAAACCGTCGAGCGAGACAATCACCGTGTAATGCCGCCCGGCATCGGCGCCGAGGGCAACGAAAAGCAGCAAAAATAAAGCGAGTCTTCTCATCATCTTGATATCTCTTGAATATGAAAAGGAGCAAGTGAAACGTGCCATAAGGCCATTCCTCCTGCTCCTTCGTATTAAGTGTTGTTGTCAGAAATTAGTTGAAGTAATACTTCACGCCTATCTGCAACTGCCAGCACTGGCTGTAGTTGCGGTCGAACGACCAAGTGCTTGTAGGCGGCACACGCTCGCCCTCGTTGTTGGTGTACTTGTACATCGAGAAGTAAGGCACACCGTTCTCAACCTTGTCTACGCTAAGGATGGCGCCTTTGTTGCATCCGCTCATGTTCTTCTCAACACCCCACTTCGAGTTGAAGAGGTTACCGATGTTCATGAAGTCGGCGGTAAGCTGCAGCTTGTGCATTGTCTTTCCTACCTTAAGGTTGAAGTCATGAGCCCAACGGAAGTCGAAGCGGTGAACCCAAGGAGCATGCGCAGAGTAAGCCTCAGCGTACTCACCCTTGTGGTTCTTAAGGTAGTCGTCCTGGTTTACGAAGTTCCAGAAAGCCTCACGGTCAGCCTCTGTGGTGAAGTTTATTTCGCTGTCATCCCTCGGGATATACATCAGGTCAGTTTTGTTACCGTCACCGTTGATGTCGCTTGAATAAGTGAAAGTGTATCCCTGAGGTCTGTAGCCAGTGTAGAACAGGGTGAAGTGATCGTTGTGGTAAGTATAGCTTGCCGACGCGATGATACGGTCAGGAATGACATAGCGCGAATTCTGCAACTGCGCATGGTTAGGTCCGTCCACTGTATAGAGGCCAGACCATGCCGAGCTGGCGTTACTTCCGGGCATGCCCGACACTTCCTTCATCACCGTGTGGGTGTAAGCCGCCATAAGGTGAAGGTCCTTTATAGGCTCTGCCGTAGCAGTAAAGTTGAGTGTCCAGCCGTAACCCTTATGCGTGTTGGTCAGCACGCAAGCGTTGCTGAAGTTGCTGTAGTAACGGTAGTTGTCAGGGTAGATAAGGCGGTTGTCGGCGCCTTGCAGTCTCTGCCATGTCTCGTCAACTGGGCGAATGTTGTAGTTATCAAGCTTTACGTCATTGATTTTCTTGGTATAGGTGAACTCTCCGGTAAGCGTCAGCGGGAAAGACACGGGCACCTGGTAGTCGACTGCGATTGAAGTCTTCCATACCTGCGGCATCTTGAAGTCCTTGTCAACACCTGCAATCTCGCTCGGAACAGTGCCGTTAGCGTCGATTGATTCAGGAGCGCCAAGCAGTTCGCGTATCTGGTTTACGTCGGTTACAATGCCTCCGGCGAAATTCTGCAGTCTTGAGTCTACACTTTCTACCACTCCGTTAGAGCCGTAACGTGTGTCGGCATGTACAAGGTTCTGTATCATTCCTGAGTTGGTTGGCATGTTGGTGAAGAACACCAAAGGCAGACGTCCTGCGAAAAGACCAGTACCACCACGCACTTTCAGGCGCTTGTCGTTGAACACATCCCATGTGAAACCAATACGCGGAGATATTTGTACGTTGTTGTCAGGCCATACGCCGGTGTCGATATGGCGGCCGCCGAAGTCAAGTTCGTAGATTGCGTTGTTACGCATCAGGTCGTCGCTGTTGAACGTCAGCATGTCGAAACGTATACCGCCAGTGAGCTTAAGGTTCTCGAGTACGTTCCACTCGTCCTGCAGATAGAGTCCGTACTGATTGAATGCAACCTCTGCCTTGGGGTCAGTGTTGCCGTCATAACCGTAACTTATACCGACAGTCTCAGGCGCAGCGCCGCTGAGGAAGTCGTCAAGTGAACGGTAACGGTAGTATCCCGTACCATTACGCATGTATGAGTTATTTGCCAACTGGTGCTCAAAGCTGAAGCCGGCAGTGAGCTTGTGGGCGCCGAGATAGTACGTGAAGTTGTCCGTTATGGTAGTAATCTTGTTCTGTACACGGTTGTTATGGGTGAACAACTCGTATCCGAGGCTCATGTACGGCGTAAGGTCTTGCGTCACGGTGCCGTCAGCCGCAGTCTCGTATCCGTTCATAATGTCGATGAACGGGAACGGAGAAGAGTTTGAACCGCGCTCGTCATTAATATAAGTGTAAGTAAAGAGCAGCTGGTTTGATATGTTGTTGCCGAAACGGCTGTTAAGGTCGGCAGATACGGTGCTCACCGTGTTGTCCTGCGAATACATCGTGTTGGCGAACGCCATTGAGTATTGTGACATACGGTCCATGTCACGCAGGCGGTAACCTGTATCCGAAGAGTTGCCGTTTACGGGATTCCATACCGTGTTAGTAGTATAGTTATAGCGTACGGCCAAATGGTGGTTGTTGGTTATGTTCCAGTCAACACGGCCGAGAAGCTTGAGATTATCGCCCGTCGACGGGAAAGAATTATATGAGCCAGTGTCGTAACCGTACCGCTCCATCATGAAGTCCTGCACTCTCTGCATGTCCGAAACGAGCGTACGGGAGATATAGTTGTCTGGCACGGCAACACCTTTTCCGTCGTCACCGACATTGGTAGTTGCACGCCAACGTGTAACAACGGTAGGCATCTTTGAATATTCTGCGTTGGCGAAGAAAAACAGCTTATCCTTTATGATTGGGCCGCCGAGTGTGAAACCGTAGGTAGTCGTGCGGTTGGTTCCGCGCTCGCTGAGGTCAGAGTTACCAATGCGGTTGCCGTGCATGTTCTCGTTTGTGTGGTAAACATACGCCGTACCCTTGAAGGTGTTGGTACCCGACTTTGTTACGGCATTGATACCTCCGCCGATGAAATTGGTCTGGCGAACGTCGAACGGGGCGATAACCACCTGCACTTCGTCGATAGCCTCCATTGAGATTGGGTTGCCACCTCCGGGCAGACCGTCGGAAAGTCCGAAGTTGTTGTTGAGGTTCGCGCCGTCGAGGGTGAAGTTGGTAGAGCGTCCGTCACCGCCGGCGAAGCTCATGCCGTTGGCATACGGAGAGAGGCGCGCTATGTCCTCTATACTGCGGTTGACGGTGGGCAGCGCGGTGATTTGCGCGTTGGAGATGTTTGTTGTGGCGCCGGTCTTCTCTGCGGAGAACTTCGAGCCGTTGCCTACTACAACCACTTCGCCCAGCTCGTTGACGTCTTCAGACATCTTTACGTTGAGGTTGTAGGTCTCACCGAGCTGCAGGCTGACGCCCTCGATTGTCTTTTCGGCGTAACCGATGTAGGTAACCTTAACCGTGTAGGGGCCTCCCACACGCATACCTTGGATGGCCCAACGTCCGTCGGAGTTGGTGACGGCGTTGTAGGTTGTTCCTGAAGGAACGTGTGTAACCCTGATTGTAGCGCCGATTACGTCCTCGCCCTGGTCGTCGCTGACTTGTCCCGCCATCGACGAGGTGGTAATCTGGGCGTTCACTGCGGCTGCCATAACAAGCATGATGGCCGCCAAGAATAATCGCATTCTTTTTACCATAACATTTAAATAATTTTGTTTAATATCTTGAAAACATCGGCAAAATTACTAATATCATGGTGAAAAGATGTTACAATTAGTTTAAGATAATGTTTTTTTCTTAGCAGTTAAAGAAGTTTTCATTTAGGAGTTAAAGAAGTTAAAGGAGTTATCGCTCCCTGCAATAACTCCTTTAACTTCTTTAATTCCTTATAAATAAATCACTCTGCCAGCAGCGCCTGTATCTCGGCGTCGAGGTCTTTTACCTGAGCGTCGCGCTTCCTCAGGGTGTTGGTCTTGTCTATGAGGAAGAACGTAGGTATCGAGCGTACGTTGTAGAGGACGAGGTTGTTCGACTGTATACCCTGCGGGTCGCGCACGCTTATCCACGGCAGGGCTGCCGTCTGGGTCTTCCAGAAGTGCTCGTCGGGGTCGAGCGATATCTGGTATATCTCCAGTCCGCGCCCGTGATACTTATTATATATGTCGCGCATCTGCATTATGCGCTTTGTAGAGCCATCCGCCCCGAACACGTGGAAGTCGAGCATTACCACCTTGCCCTTGAGGTCTGTCAGGCGGCGTGCCTGCCCTTTGTTGTCGAGCAGGGCTATGTCGATTATGTTGGTCGTGTTGACCTTGCTGGCGTCTATGGCCTGCGCTGCGCGCTGGTTGCGCACTATGCGCACGTTTCTCATGCCTTGTATGGCTATGTTGTGCAGGTTCTTGCCCCTTATCGAGTTGGGGTGGTATGTATCCCAGCTGGTAGCCACGGCCGCGAAGGCCTTGATGTCGTCCTCGCTCTCGCGCGGGTCGAATATCAGCCGGCTGCCGAGTGTCTGGAAGAGGGCGAAGTACGACGACGGCCGCATTGGCGCCTTGAATATGTAGTTCAGCTTTATTTCGTGCTTGTAGGCCTCTATCATGCGTGCCACGCTGTCGCGCGTCTGGTCGAAGCCGAGGGTGTTGTTGCGCTCGACGGCCAGTACGCGCCCGAGCAGGTCGATTTGCTTGAGGGCCAGTTCTTTGATGGTTGCGCACTCGGGCGAGCCTTCCACCGTATAGCCGGTGGCCATAGTGGGATACGCGGCCTTGACGGTGATGGTCTCGGTAGAGTCAACGCTGAGGTTGATAATCTGTCCGGCAATGCGCAGGCGGTAGAATTCGGGCGCCTCGGGCGACTTCTCGCTGAAGCTGAACGCACCGTCGTCGCCGAGCTTGACGGAGTCGATTGCCACGGGGCCGTCAAGGCTCATGTTCTCGAAATAGAGCACGGAGTCCTTGGCGTCGGTGATTGTTCCGTCAACGCGGAACTTCTTGTTGTCGCACGAGGCGAGGCCCACCGCCATCAGGGCCGCGGCCACCAGGGCCGGCAAATGTGTTAATGACTGTTTCATTATCTTCGTGTTTATTATGTTTTGCGTCGAAAACCAACGCCTGCAAAGTTACAATAAATCTGCGTAACGGCAAAATAATGGCCTGATGTTTGCCCGCGCCGCTACTTGGCCAGGTGCCATCCTGCAGCCACGGCGAGCAGCCCCAAGGCTACACTGGCGCCGATATAGAGGGCGCAGAGCAGCACGTCGCCGGCCTTGACGAGCGAGAGCGACTCGTTCATGAACGTGCTGAAGGTGGTCGGTCCGCCGCAAAAGCCCACCGTGAGCAGCAGCTTTACGTCGGGCGTAACGGGCGAGCCTTCGCCCTCCGACAGGCCGCACACCAGGCCTATGAGCAGGCAGCCGGCCACGTTGACGGCCATGGTGCCCAACGGGAAGGCCGAAAGCACAGTGCCCTGAACCAGCCTTGACAGCAGGTAACGCGCCACGCTGCCTACCGCCCCGCCGACGGCTACGATCAGAATGTTCTTCAACATGGATGCAAAGGTATATAAAATATGCGTAACGCCAAAATAAATCTGCCGGCGCAACCGCACATTGCGGCCGTCAACATGCATCATCCACAAAGGCAGGCCATCGCCTCCTGCAATCCGACTGATTTGCGGATGAACCCGATATGCCGTCAACGGCAACGCGAAAGGCCATGTTTTACACGACAAAAGGCCGCCTTTCGCAGAGTGAAAGACGGCCTTTTGCAACATATTGGGTAACAGCAGGTTACGACACAAGCCTACTCGGCGTTGATGTCCACCGACTGTAGCGACGAGCTGTCGTGGCCGAGCATTATGCTGAACACGCCCGGCTCGAACACCAAGCGCCCCTCGGCGTCATAATACGACAGGTCCTTCTCTGTTATGTCGAACGTCACCTGGCGGCTCTCGCCAGCCTTGAGCGTTACGCGGCTGAAGCCCTTGAGCTCCTTTACGGGGCGGGCAATGGAGGCCACGGGGTCGCGCACGTATAGCTGCACAACCTCTACGGCGTCCCTGCCGCCGGTGTTGGTCACGGTGACGGAAGCCTTGAACGTGCGGCCCGAACCGGTAACCGTCGGCTTGCCGTAGCTGAACGTGGTGTACGTCAGTCCGTAGCCGAAGGGATACAGCGGGTCGTTCACGTTGTCGAGCCAGTTGGTGGCATACTTGCGGAAGTCCTTTGTTCCCTCTGGCACGGGGCGTCCCGTGTTCAGGTGGTTATAATACATCGGCACCTGGCCCGTAGCGCGCGGGAAAGTCATCGTGAGACGGCCAGACGGAGCCACGTCGCCGAACACAACGTCGCAGATGGCGTCGGCCGCCTCGCTGCCTCCGAACCATACGTTAAGTATCGCGTCGACGTTAGCCTCTTCCCAAGTGAGCACCGTAGGACGGCCCGAGAAATTGAGCATGACCACCGGCTTGCCCAGCTTTACCAGCTCGGCGAGCAGCTCACGCTGCACGTCGGGCAGGCGCAGGTCGCTCCTGCTGGCGCACTCGCCCGACATGTCGGCACTCTCGCCCATGGCGCACACGATGACGTCGGCCTGCCTTGCCGTCTCAATAGCCTCGGCCTTTAGCCGCGCATCGTCGCCCCGGGCAATCGTCTTGCCGAACTCCGCCGCGCGCTGGCGCGCCGAGTCGGCCATGAGGTTGCACCCCTGGGCATACAGCAGCTCGGCCTTGCCCTTCAGGGCGCGCTCGAATCCCTCCTTCAGCGTTGAGTACTTGTCGGGCGTATAAGCCACGCACCACGTGCCGGCCATGTTGGCGCGGGTGTCGGCAAGCGGGCCTATGAGGGCTATCCTGCCCTGCTTCTTCAGCGGAAGAAGGTCCGCCTTGTTCTTCAGCAGCACGAACGTCTCGGCGGCTATGCGGCGCGCGGCCGCGCGGTTTTCGGCAGTGAAGATGTCGGTCTTGCGCCTCTTTACGTCGCAATACTTGTACGGGTCCTTGAAAAGTCCCAGCTTATACTTAGCCTCGAGCACCCGGCGGCAGGCCGTATTGACGGCCTCCTCGCTCACGGTGCCGTCCTTGACCGACTGTTCCAGCGTGCCGATGAAGCCCATCGAGCACATGTCCATGTCAGTACCTGCCGTCAGCGCCAAGGCCGAGGCATGCTTCAGGTCGCCGCCGACGCCGTGCGGCAACATCTCGCCTATCGACCCATAGTCGGTAGCCACGAAGCCGTCAAACTTCCACTGCTTGCGCAGCACGTCGTCGAGCAGCCAGCGGTTAGCCGTCGCGGGCACGCCGTCAACGATGTTGAACGACGACATCACGCTGCCCGTACCCTCCTCGACGGCAGCCTTGTACGGCGGGAAATACTGGTTGTACATGCGCAGGCGGCTCATGTCTACGGTGTTATAGTCCAGCCCGGCCTCAACGGCGCCGTACAGCGCGTAGTGCTTCAGGCAGGCCATAACGTTCTCACGGCTCGAATAGTCGCCCTGGTATCCGCGTATCATGGCCCTGGCTATCTGCGAGCCAAGGTACGGATCCTCGCCGTTACCCTCGGATATGCGGCCCCAGCGGGCGTCAACGCAGATGTCGACCATCGGGCTGAACACCCAGTTAATGCCGTCGGCCGAAGCCTCCTTGGCCGCGATGCGGGCAGCCTCCTCAACGGCCTCCATGTTCCACGAGCACGAGAGGGCGAACGGGATGGGGAATATCGTCTCGTAACCATGGATTACGTCCATGCCCACGAGCAGCGGAATGCCCATCCGGCTCTGCTCGACGGCCATCTTCTGGAGCTCGCGTATCTTCTCCACTCCCTTCAGGTTGAACACTCCACCCATCTTGCCTGCCTTGACAAGCCCGGCCACCTGGGTGTCCTGGGCCTGGCCGGTGGTTATGTCGCCGGCCACCTGCAGGTTGAGCTGGCCTATCTTCTCCTCGAGAGTCATGCGCGACATAAGGTCGTCGACAAACTTGTCCATTGCTGCATCTTGCGCCGTAGCGGAGAGCGAAAGAAGCCCAAGCGCAGCCGAAAAGATTGCTTTCTTCATTGGTTTCATAATCGTTTTGTGCTATGAGGTTAAAGGAGTTAAGAAGTAATGGAGTCAACGAGTCATGACGAATGCATTGCCAAATGAACAAGAATAAGCAAGCAGACCTGTATTTTTCATAATAAAATCTTCACTTTGCATTATCCATTCTCCACTTAACGAGGCATTCGTCTTGACTCATTGACTCCATTATTCACTAACTCCTGACGTAAAATTACATTAAAGTAAACTTCACTTTCTGGGTTATATTGTCAGAGGCATTGCCGATAAGGGCCTCAAACTGTCCCGGCTCTGCCGTCCACTGTCCGGCCTTGTCGTCGTAGAAGCTGAGGGCGTCGCGGCCTATCGTCAGGCTCACCTGCTTGGTCTCGCCAGGCGCGAGGCTCACTTTCGAGAAGGCCTTTAGCTCCTTATAGGGACGCGCAAGCGACGACTTGCAGTCGCGCACGTACAGCTGCACAACCTCCGAGCCGGCCTTAGCGCCCGTATTGGTAACCGGCACGGTGAACGTTATGCTGTCGCCCAGGCTGAGCGACGACTTGTCCGCCGTGGCCTTACCTATATTAAAGGAGGTATAGCTCAGGCCGTGGCCGAACGCGAAGAGGGTCTTCGTCTTCTCCTTGTCCACCCAGCGGTAGCCTACGAATATGCCTTCCTTGTACTCCTCGTCTATTATCTTCTTGTCTTCGCGCCATGTTCCGGGATACGTACCGAGCTTATGCGCCGGCACGTCGTCAAGACTCCGCCACCATGTGTACGGCAGCTTGCCCGACGGGTTGACACGTCCCGTAAGCACGTCGGCCAGCGCCTCGCCCGCCGTAGAGCCCAGGAACCAGCCCTGCACTACGGCCGCCACATTGTCAAGCCACGGCATGGCCACGGGATTTCCTGATATGTTGACGAACACGAGGTTCTTGTTTGCCTCGGCCAAAGCCTCAACCAGGCGGTCCTGCCCGTACGGCAGGCCGTACTGCTTGCGGTCGTGACCCTCCGCATCCTGGTAGTCGCTCTTGTTAAGTCCGCCGAACACCACTACGCAGTCGGCCTCCTTGGCCTTCGCCACGGCTTCGGCTATCAGCTCGTCGGGAGTGCGCGGGTCATAGAGTTTCTGCTTGGCTACCACCCCGTTATACTCGCCGGTGGTATCGCCTACGTATCCACGGGCATACTCCACGCGTATATTGTCGCCCAGCAGGCTGCGCATGCCCTCAAGCGGAAGGGTCTCGCGCTGCACCTTCAGCGACGAGCTGCCGCCGCCTACGGTCATCATCTTGATCGCGTTCTCGCCAACCACGAGCACACGGAGCGCCTTCGTGGTGTCAAGAGGCAGCACTCCGCCATCGTTCTTGAGCAAAACGATACCCTCGCCGGCTATGCGGCGGGCCGTAGCATAGTGGGCCTCGGAGTTCATCGAGCCGAGACGGCGGTGGCGCTTCATCGTGGTACGGTAGAAGAGGCGCAGCACACGGCGCACCTTGTCGTCAAGTTCCTTGGTGGTATATTCGCCCTTACGGATGAGCTCACGGTACGGACGCGCCATGTAGTAATTGTCGTAAGCGTTGGAAGCGCCGAAGGCGAGGCCGTCGGTCCATGTCCCGAACTCCAAGTCGAGGCCGTTCTCGATGGCCTGGCGGGTGTCGTGCGTACCGCCCCAGTCGCTCACTACCACGCCGTCAAACGCCCAGTCGCCCTTCAGTATGTCCATAAGAAGGTAGCGGTTGTGGCAGTTGTGCTGGTCCTTGTACAGGTTGTAACCGCCCATGAGGGCCCATGCGTGGCCGTCCTTCACGGCCGCCTTGAAGGCTGGAAGGTATATCTCGTGCAGCGCGCGGTCGTCAACGATGGCGTTTACCTGGTGGCGGTACTCCTCGTCGTTGTTCAGTGCGAAGTGCTTTACGCACGCGCTGACGCCGTTGGACTGGAGTCCGATGATGTACGGCACCACCATCCTCGAGGCGAGATACGGGTCTTCGCCCATGTACTCGAAGTTGCGTCCGCCGAGCGGGGTGCGCAGGATGTTGACGCCCGGGCCAAGAATCATGTCTTTCTTGCGGTAGCGGGCCTCCTCGCCGAGCGCCACGCCGTAGACGAGCGACATCCGCGGGTTCCACGTGGCGGCAAGACACGTCAGCGCGGGGAATGCCACGCACGAGTCGTTAGTCTGTCCGGCCTGCATCCACTCGTCCCAAAGCACGTCGGGACGTACGCCGTGCGGGCCGTCGTCGGTCCAGAACTCGGGTATGCCGAGACGTGCCACGCCGGGCGAGCTGAACTTGCTCTGGGCGTGGATTACGGCGATTTTCTCGTCGAGCGTCATGCGCCTTAAAGCGTCCTCGACACGTTCCTCCATCGGTTTGGTGTCGTCAAGGTAGACTGGCAGGGCCTGGGCATGCCCGCCAACGGAGCATAGCGCGGGAAGGAAGACCAATGCCAAAACTTTAAGTATTCTCATTTCGGTTAGTTTTTTATGGTATTTCTTGTGCAAAGATATAAAAAAAAACGACACGAAGGAAATGAAAAAGGATGAAAAGCACACGTTACCTCACGGCGCCTCCATCCTTTTTACATTATATATTGACTGAACAAGCTACGGTTACTGTTTCTGGAACACGCGCACGTAGTCAACCTCCATCGTGGCAGGCAGGCAGGTCTCGTCAACGCCCTGCTGGCCGCCCCAGTCGCCGCCCCACGCAAGGTTTAGGATAACGTAGAACGGGGCGTCGAAAGGCCACGCGTCAGTGCCCGTACCGTCGTTGGCGTACGTGAGCAGCTCCTGGCCGTCAACGTAGAAGGTCATCTTCTCCGCTGTCCACTCGCAGGCATACGTATGGAAGTCCGACGTGGCCGTGGGCACGCTTACGCTGGCCGTCTCTATGGACGTGCCTGTGTTGTTGTACTTGTTGCAGTGGATTGTGGAATGGATTACGTTGGCGTTATATCCCACGTGCTCCATGATGTCTATCTCGCCGTCGGCCGGCCAGCTGGTATAGTTGACGGGCATCATCCAGAACGCGGGCCATGTGCCCTTACCCTCTGGCAGCTTGATGCGTGCCTCTATGTAGCCGTACTGCCAGCCGGTGTTGCGCTCGGCGTAGAGGCGTGCCGACTTGACGTCGTCGCCGTCCTGCATGAGGTTTATCTTCAGCGTACCGTCCGACACGACGGTCACGTCCTCATCCTTGACGTAGCTCTGCAACTCGTTGTTGACCCAGCCCGGGCCCTGTATCTCGTATGTCCAGTCGCCGCCGAGCTCCGTGCCGTTGAACTCGTCGTTCCACACGAGGGTGTAGCCTTCAGGCCCAACGATATCAGGCTCATCGGGCTCTACGCCCTGCTGGTTGACGGTAACGCTCTTGCGCGTGCCGCCGCACAATACGGTTACGTAGCCGGTGCGTGCCTCCGTGTCGGCGTTCTCCTGCACGGTTACGGTCAGGGTCTCGCTATGGCTTACGGTATTGGCTGGCGTCACGCTCAGCCAGTCGTCGCTGGTGTAGGCCGCAAACTCGCGGTCGGTGGTGACGTTGACGGTGAACGTGCCGGCATCGGGCGTGAGGTTGAACTCCGTCTGCGACAACTCTACCGTCTGGTTGTCGGGCGCGTAAGTGGTGTCTCGGTCGTCGCTGCACCCTGTCAGGCACAAGGCGGCGGTCAGGAACATGCTTAGTATCATCTTTGTCTTCATTTTCTTTTGTGGTTTTTAGTTACGTTTTGCAATTATGTCATTTACCCGTTACGTAACGCCCTGTGGCCCAAGGCTTTGCAGAAGGCCGTCTTTCACGTTGCCGTTTGCCGTCTTCCACCGTGTAAAAGGCCGTCTTTTGCAGGCCGAAAAGCGGTCTTTCGCAAAGCTCGGGTCCACGGGCTATAATGAAACAGGTATGCTATGCTTCTTTACTCCACCGTTTTCTGCAATACGATGTTGTTGATGGTGATGTTCGTGTTGTCAGCGTTGCCGCCGAAGTCGAACACCAGCTTAAGCGCACTTGCCGCGCCTACGGTCATCGTGGCTGCCGGCACCTTAACCACATATTCCTCATAAGGGCTGAGCGCCGGAGTCTCAAGGCAGAGGTAGTTGTTATCGTCTGCGCTGTCAGTCAGCTTTACCGTTGCGCGCGGCAGCGCCTTGTCAGACATCAGCGTGCAGCTGAAGTCGTACTTCGTGTCGGCCTCAGCCGGTATGTCGGTTGTCAGCATTACCTGCGCCTGCCACTGGTCGGTGGTGGCTGATGGCAGCGCTACGGTGTACGTTCCGCCCGTGCCGGTGAACGCCGGGTCGGCTATCTGTGTCCAGCCGGGAGCGTAGTAGAACGACGCGGTGTAGTTGTCGCCATCGTCAACGTGGGTCTTCCAGAGGTTGGTCTCGGCGTCGTAGATGTACTGGGTGTCGTCCTCCTCTACGGCGGGAGGCGTGCGTCCGTCGTCGTTGGCATGGTCTTTCAGCACAATGTCGCTCACCGTTACGTCAGTATTGGCAGCGTTGCCGCCGAAGTCGAATACAACGTCAATCTGCGAAATGTCGATACCCGGCATGTCGCTCTTGTAGAACACGTACTCCTCGTAGGCCTTGAGCGACACTTTCTCCTCGAAGTAGTAGACGCCCGAGTTGTTCGTATCACACAGCTTTACGGTTACGTTGCCGTGGTCAGTCGTCGACATGAGCTTACAGCTGAAGTCGTAGTTTGACGTGGCGGCGGTGGTCATGTCGGTGTGGAACAGGGCCTGTGCCTGCCACGTTTCCGAAGTAGCCTCGGGCAGCGAGAAGGTGAACGAGTTGCCGTCCTGCGTCATCACGGGGTCAGCTATCTGCGTCCATCCCGGCGCGTAGTAGTACGAATTTGTGAACGTACAGTTCTTGAACATGTTGTATTCGCTGTCAGGGTCGAAGCCGTCGAACGTTCCACCGCCAGCCTCCTGGCTCGTAAGTATGTAGTGCCAGGCTATCGTGCCGTCGTCATACACGAGCACGAGGCGCGAGCCCGTAATGCTCTCTATGCGGAAGCGCGGGTCGTTATACTGGTTGTCGCACGAGATGTAGGGAAAGAGCGTGCCCGCCGGCAGCACGAGGTAGACGTCGTCGCCCTCACCGACAAGCTGGAAAGTGGCCGTCTGCGGCTCGGCCTGGGTGTCGAAGTCGTTGCCGTCGCCGGGGTTGCCGGGCATTACCGTACATCCCGTGTTGACGAACACGAGCCCGTCATCGCCGGGGCTGTACGTATAGGTATAGTCCGAAGAGAAGGTCAGTTCGTCATCATATATGCCGTTGGCCTCCTTCTCGTTGGGCTGTGCCGAGTACAATCCGAGTCCGTCGGTGCCGGATTCGCCACAGCCGAGATGGCCCGCCTCCTCGCTTGCTATGCGCCATGTCTTGCCCGAAAGCATTGTCAGGTACATGTCAAAGTTAACCAGCGAGTTGTCGATGTGGAACGTTACCGAGCCCATGCCCTGGCTCATGCCGTTACGGTTGCCCACGCGGTAGTTGAGCACATAGTCGCCGGCGTTGTTGACAATCTTGGTGTATCCGTTGACGGTGGAGTACGGGTTGGCGCTCTCCCACGTCATGTACCATATCGGGTAGATACCGTCGCCCTCCATGTTGAACGTCACCTGGTTGGTCTCCTGGTCGACGTCAACCGTCACACGCGTCTGTTCTGCCAAAGGAAGGTTGTTCTCGTTCAGTCCGTCGATGTCGTCAGGCGAGCACGATGACAGCGCAAGCGGCAGCGCCATGGCACCTATCGCTCCGTATATATAATACTTTAGCTTTTTCATTTCACGTTCGTTTTAGTGTAAGGTTAATAATTGTTCTGCGTCAGCGTGCCCTGCGCGGCGTCAATCTCGGCCTGCGGTATTGGCAGGTACTTCTTGCTTTCGCTCCACGTATTGGTGCGGTAGCCGTACGAGTCGGGGCGCAGCGTGGTGGCGGCCATGCCCGTACGCACGAGGTCCCAGTAGCGCTTGCCCTCGCCAACGAACTCGAGGCGGCGCTCGTTGATGATGTTCTCGATGGTCGGGTCAACCGTATCGGTCAGTCCCGAACGGCCGTGCACCTCGTTGAGGTACTGGCTCGCGAGCCCCGTGTCGCCTCCCGTGCGCACGAGAAGCTCGGCGGCATTGAGAAGAGTCTCGGCATAACGGTATATGCGCAGGTTGTTGTTGAAGTTGAGGTCGCCGTCGGCCAGCTGTCCTTCGAGGTTGGCCGTCTTAGCGATATACTTGCCGAGGAAGTAGCCCGTGTCCTGATAGCGGTGCTCGTAGGTGCCGTGGGCGTTGGCGTCGAAGCAGGTCACGTCGCGCCTCTGGTCGCCCTCGGCGTACATGTCGTACGTCTCCAGTCGCACCGGACAGAAGCCCCAGCCCTGGTCAATGCCCTCGGTGTCGCCCGCATTAGCCGAGTATCCGTAAGGTGTTATCAGGCGCGGAAGTATCGTTCCGCCGGCTACCAACGGGCCGTTATACGAGCGCACGGCGTTCTGCGACTTGTAGTTAATCTCGAAAATAGACTCCGAGCCCCACTCGCCAGTCTCCTCGAAGATGGCCGAATACGGGCGCATGAGCTGGTATTCCGTTGAGCTGATGATGTCCTGCATGTACCCCAAGGCCTTCTGATAGCGGCTGTCGTCGTTCTGATACATCACCATCTCGGCGTAAAGCATATACGCCATGGCCTGCGACACCTTGCCCACGTTGTCCTCAGTCGAGGTGTCCTCCCACCTCATCGGCAACACGTTGGCGTCAATTACGTCCTCAAGGTCGGTTATCACGGCGTCATACACCTCGTCGGCAGTCCTCTGCTCGGCCAGATACGGGAACTCGAGGTTCTCCATATAGAAAGGTATGTTGCCCCAGAACTTCCACAGGTTGTTGTAGTAATACGCCCTGAGCACTCGCGCCTGGGCGTTGAACAGTGCCTGATTCTCGGCGCTTATGTCGTCGGCCGCCCACCCTATGTAGGTCAGCACGTCGTTACAGCGCTTAATGCCGGTGAACTCGCACGTCCAAAGTCCTGACATACAGTTCTCCGGATTGGCCTCGTAGTTCATCATAAGATGCCAGAACTGGTTGTCGGTACGGTCGGAACCGCCCACCCAGATGTCGTCGGCCATGATGTCGCTCATTATGTTTACAGGGTTATACTGCGACCCGTTCCAGTCGGGCCAGTGCAGAGGGTCGTAGGCGGCAACCAGCGCCTCGTACACGTGTTCCTCGGTTGTATAGTATTCTTCTATCGGGTTTTGCGTCGGCGGAGTGACCTCGAGGAAGTCGTCGCTGCAACCAACGCTCACCACAGACGCGGCCAGCAGCAGGCCCGCGAATATCTTGTTTGTTTTCATTGTTTATTCGGTTTTACGGTTTTGAGGTCTTGAGGCTTTGCGGTTTTAAGGTATTCGGGCTCCGCGGTTTTAAGGTTTTGGGATATATCTTACAACCGCACGGCCTTACAACCGCATTGACTCATAACCATATATTAAAATTCAAGGTTGAAACCTACGCGCCATACACGTGCCTGCGGGTAAACTCCGTAGTCGACACCAAGCGACGTTCCGCCGGAAGATATTTCCGGATCGAAGCCGTGGTACTTGGTAAACGTAAAGAGGTTCTCGGCGGATACGTACAGACGCAGCCTGTTGATGAACACCTTTTGGGTAAGACTCTGCGGCAGGGTGTAGCCTAATTCGATGTTCTTCAGGCGCAGGTAAGAGCCGTCGTAGACGTAGAGGTCAGACGATTTCCAGTTGTCCGACGAGTCGCCGACGATGAATACGGGGTACTTGTCAGACGTTCCGGGGCCTGTCCAGCGGTCGAGCATGTATGAAGGGAGGTTGGTAGAGCGGATGTCTATACGCCTGGTGGCGTCGAATACGTCGTTGCCGGCCGTGCCCTGCCACATCATCGCGAAGTCGAAACCACGCCATGCGGCGGTGAGGTTGAAGCCGAAGGTCCAGTCGGGCATGCCCTTGCCTATCTTTGTACGGTCGTTGTCGTCTATCTGTCCGTCGCCGTTAACGTCGACGAAGCGTACGTATCCGGGCTGTGCATCAGGCTGGATAAGGGCGCCTTCGTCGTTGACGTAAGAGTTGACCTCGTCCCATGTCTGGAAGATGCCTGCCGTCTTGAGTCCGTAGAAGTACGGGAAAGGCTCGCCGTTGGAGGCTCTCGTGATGGTGCCGACGCTCTGGAAGGTGTCGTAGTTGGCGTAACCGGTGTCGTTACCGAGATTGATAAGCTTGTTCTTCAGGTACGAGGCGTTGCCGCGGATGTTGAACGTGGCGTCGGCGATGTTGAACTTGTATCCCAGCTCGAACTCCACTCCGGAGTTCTCCATCTTGCCCACGTTGCCTATGGGGAGCGTCTCTCCCACATATGAAGGTATGGCCATGGTCATGAGCATGCCGTCGGTGGTCTTCTTATAATAGTCGACGGTGAAGGTCAGGGCGTTGTTGAAGAAGCCCAGGTCGAGGCCTATGTCGGTCTGTACAGACTCCTCCCACTTGAGGTTTTGGTTGGAGAGACCGTTGGGCTTAACGCCGTTTATGACGTTCTCGCCGTTACCGAATATGTAGTTGTTGCCTGTCGTGGTGAGCACGATGTAGCGGAAGTCGTCTATGTTCTCGTTACCGTTCTTACCCCAGCTGAAGCGTACCTTCATGTTTGACAGCCAGCTCGGGCGTATCTTCTGTAGATAAGGCTCATTGGTGACGTTCCAGCCCAGCGAGAAAGAGGGGAAGGTAGCGTACTTGTTGTTCGACCCGAAGCGGCTCGAACCGTCGCGGCGCACCGTAGCCTGGAGCATGTAGCGCTCGGCGTAGTTATAGCTCAGACGGGCGAACATTGACGACAGCGTGTGCGGATTTGACGGTCCGCCCCACCCGTCGCGGTCGCCGTTCTCGGCAAGTCCGCTCGCGAAGTTGATGTAAGGCTTGTTAACGTCGATAAGATAGTTGCGGCTTGCGCCGAGAGTCCATCCCGTGTTCTTCATGGCCGACTGTCCGAGCACGATGTTGAAGGTGTGGTCGCCGATGGTCTTGTCGTATGTCAGGACGTTCTCTATCTGCCATACGGTGCCGCGGTCGCTCTCCTGGCTGGCCGCGGTCTTGTTCGAGCGGTTGTTGCCTGACAGGTAATAAGTAAGGGTGTGGCCCTCGTTGCCCCAGAAGGACATGTCGGCACCGTAGGATATTCGATACTTCAGGCCGTCCCATATCTGCAGTTCGGCGGCAAAGTTGGCCACGAACTTATGGCTCCAGTTCTGTGCTCCGGGCAGCGATAGGGCCATCATCGGGTTGACCATCTCGTTGTACGCGGCGCCGGGAATGGTGTAAGGCTGGCCGTTAGGAGCGTATATCGGGCGGTAATAACCTTCCTGCTGCTTGCTGTAATAAGCGTCCTGCTCGTCGGCAGCGGCCCCCGAAAGCGTAGAGGTAAGTATCGGCGAGAGGGCCAGGGCAGAGCCGAGCGGCGAGCCCCACTGCGAGTTTACCTCGATGTCTTTCGACTTAACGCGGGCGTAGGACAGGTTGACGGTGACGTCGAGCTTGTTGAGCCAGTTGCGCGTCTTCGACTCGTCAAAGACGTTATACTTGGTGTTGCTGCGCAGTGAGAGGCGCTGATAGTTGGAACGGTCGAAGTTTCCGCCGATTATACCTTCCTGAGTGTAGTACCCGAGCGAGAGGTAATAGTTAATCTTGTCCGACGCTCCGCTAACAGTTATGTCGTGATTCATCACGGGAGCGTTGTCGTAGAACAGCTCGTCCTGCCAGTCGGTGCCCTCGCCGTAAGAGTAAGGATCGGCATAGGGCATGTCCATGCCGGCGTTGATGTAACCCTCGTTCATCATCACGGCGTACTCGGTGGCGTTAAGCACGTCGCGCTTATGCCACTTGCTCTGCCATCCGTACGAGAAGTTGTAATTGACCTTCACCTTGCCTTTCTTGCCGCTCTTGGTTGTGACAAGTACCACACCGTTGGCGGCGCGCGCACCGTAAATAGCGCCTGAGGCGGCGTCCTTGAGCACCTCTATACTCTCGATGTCGCTCGGGTTGACGTAGTCGAGGCCGCCCTCGATAGGCATTCCGTCGACGATGTAGAGCGGGTCGGAGTCGTTTATGGTACCGATACCGCGCACACGTATCTGAGCTGCCGCTCCGGGCTGTCCTGACGACGATGTTACGGTTACGCCGGCGGCGAGGCCCTTGAGGGCGTTGTCCATGCGGACGGGGGCCGTCATGCCCAGCTCATCAGAGCCCACCTTGGCTATTGACGCGGTCACGACGCTCTTCTTCTGCACGCCGTAACCTACTACAACGAGCTCGTTGAGGGTCGCGTTGTCCTCATGCAGCACTATGTGCATGTTGGCAGCCGCCTTGGCCTCAACGCTTTTGTAACCGATGTACGAGACGGTGATGTCGCTGCCCTCGGGCACTTGCAACTTAAAGTTTCCGTCTAAGTCAGAAACAGCTCCTTTAGAAGTTCCTTTCTGGAACACCGAAGCGCCGATTACCGGCATTCCCTGGTCGTCGACTATCTGTCCCGTGCAGACGAAGTCCTGCGCGGACGCGGCGAGCGATACCAGTGATACCAGCAACGTCAGGATAAAATACTTACATTGTTTCATTGATAAAAGATTTGGTTTTTGTTTAGGTATTTTCACTTTTCCCGACAGCAAATTTATTTAAAAGGCCGGCACAAAAAAAGCCCGCAAATATAAAAAGTGGATACATACATGCGACATGAGTCACGCAAAACACTTGTTATCAACACTTTAAGTAAACGCATGCTTTGATGAAAAAGTGGACGGATAATAATTATAAAATATACACTTATTAATAGATTTTAGCATAATCGGAAAAGAAAATCCGCATTTTCCGTGCATCAATTACGACCGGCTATGGAATAATCAGGACCGCAGACAAAATCCGGTACATGGTTAATCAGCCGTTCGGATGGACGGAACCAAGAAACCGTTTTGATATCTCGTTAAATGGATTGAGATGTATTCGAGGCGTTATTGACGGTCTTTTGCAGACTAAAAGGCCGTCAATCGCACGCCAAAAGGCCGCCTTTCACGCGCTAAAAGGCGGCATATGGCAAAAGCGTTGACAGTCAAGCCGTTACACGGCAAGCGCTGAAATTCTTTCACTTTCCGTCTTTTTGTTTTGCTTTTAAGTTTTTTTATACTATCTTTGCAGCGTGGCGGAGAATGTGTCCGGATGAAGGCTACACACTCCGGAACATCCAGCCGCTTTTCACACATAATTATTTTATATTGAAGACATTTGAAGAATTAGGCGTAAGCGAGGAGATTCGCCGCGCCATCGAGGAGCTGGGCTTTGAACAGCCCATGCCCGTACAGGAAGAAGTTATCCCCTATTTGCTCGGTAACAGGAACGACGTAATAGCCCTGGCGCAGACCGGCACGGGCAAGACGGCCGCCTTCGGCATACCCGTACTGCAGCGCACCGACGCCCGCGTACGCCAGACGCAGGCCCTCGTGCTAAGCCCCACGCGCGAGCTATGCCTCCAGATTGCCGACGACCTGAAAGACTTTTCAAAGTATATGGACGGCATCAACGTAGTGCCCGTCTACGGCGGAACGTCCATCGAGAACCAGATCCGCGCCCTGAAGCACGGCGCGCAAATCATCGTGGCCACCCCGGGACGCCTCATCGACCTGATGAACCGCGGCGCCGCGAAGCTCGAGGCAGTGAAGAACGTAGTGCTCGACGAGGCCGACGAAATGCTCAACATGGGCTTCTCAGAAAGCATTGACGAGATACTCGAGGGTGTGCCCGAAGACCGCAACACGCTGCTCTTCTCGGCAACGATGAGCAAGGAGATAGAGAAAATAGCCCGCAACTACCTGCGCGAGCCGAAAGAGATAGTAGTGGGCAGCCGCAACGAGGGCGCCGAGCACGTCAACCACATATATTATATGGTCAACGCCAAGGACAAATACCTCGCCCTGAAGCGTATCGTTGACTACTACCCAAAGATATTCGCCATAATATTCTGCCGCACGAAGCGCGAGACGCAGGAGGTGGCCGACAAGCTCATACACGACGGATACAACGCCGAGTCGCTGCACGGAGACCTCTCGCAGGCACAGCGCGACCTCACCATGCAGAAGTTCCGCCAGCACCTCACGCAGCTGCTCGTGGCCACCGACGTGGCGGCGCGCGGACTTGACGTCGACGACCTGACACACGTAATCAACTACGGACTGCCCGACGACATCGAGAGCTACACCCACCGCAGCGGACGAACAGGCCGCGCCGGCAAGAAAGGAACGTCAATCTCAATCGTGCACACACGCGAGAAGTCGAAGATACGCGCCATAGAGAAGACCATCGGCAAACAGTTCGTACAGGCGGACATACCATCGGCCGAGGAGATATGCAAGAAACAGCTCTACAAGGTGATGGACCAGATAGTCAAGACCGACGTCAACGAGGAGGAGATAGCCCCCTTCATGACCGACATCAACCGCTACTTCGAGTTCATCGACAAGGAAGACGTGATAAAGAAGATAGTAAGCCTCGAGTTCGGACGCTTCCTGGCGTACTACGCCGACGCGCCCGAGATAGAGAAACCCGCGGCGCGCGGCGAGAAGAAAAAGAAGGAGCGCACCAGCGACGAGCGCAAGCGCACGCACAAGGCAGAGGCCGGCTACCGCCGCCTGTTCATCAACCTTGGCAAGGCCGACGGCTTCTACCCCGGCGAGCTGATGCAGTTCGTCAACCGCAACATGCGCGAAGGACGCCAGGAGATAGGCGCCATCGACCTGATGAGCAAGATGGCGTACTTCGAAGTGCCCGAAAAAGACGCCGAGAAGGTCATGCGAGCTCTCGACGGCACTACATACAAAGGGCGCCAGGTGCGCTGCAACGACGCCGACAGAGGCAACTCAGGCTCACGCCGCGGCGGCCGCAAGGACGACAAATACGGCGATAAGGGCAAGCAGTCGCGCCGCCGCGACGACGCCAACGCCCCGCGCAAGGAGCGCAAGGGCAGGAAAGGCAACGACGGAAAGGCGGACAACGGCAATAACGAAGACTGGCGACAGTTCTTCAACAAAGGCGGCAACGACGTCAGGCTGGTAGGCGAAGAGCCCGACTTCAGCGAGGAAGGATGGGCACGCCGCAAGCCAAAAAAATAACATACGGACACACATACCTTGAAAAAACACTAACCACAATAACGTAATTGCTGCCGGAACGAAAAAAATACGGACACAACCCGTTACAAAACCGGCAGCAATTCGTCATATATCTAAAACATAATCTTTAATACTATGGTTTACAACGAATTAGGAAAAACAGGCATGCGTGTGTAAACCTCGGATTCGGAGCGTCGTCGCTCGGCGGCGTATTCCACGACATACGCGAGGCGGAAGGCATACGTGCCGTGCACACTGCCGTCGACAACGGCATAAACTTCATCGACGTATCTCCCTACTACGGCCACTACAAGGCCGAGACAGTGCTCGGGAAAGCCCTCAAGGAAATACCGAGGGACAAGTACTACCTGTCCACGAAAGTAGGGCGTTACGGCAAGGATGGCGTCAACACCTGGGACTATTCGGCCAAGCGCGTAACCGACAGCGTGTACGAAAGCATGGAACGGCTGAACATTGACTACATCGACCTTATTAACGTACACGACGTCGAGTTCGCCGACCTCAACCAAATCGTCAACGAAACGCTCCCCGCGCTCGTCGCGTTGCGCGACAAGGGAGTGGTGGGACATGTCGGCATAACCGACCTTCAGCCCGAAAACCTGAAATGGGTAATCGAGCATGTACCGGCCGGCACGGTCGAGTCAGTGCTCAACTTCTGCCATTACAGCCTCAACGACGAGATGCTGTTGGACTATCTCGACTTCTTCGAGGCCAACGGCGTAGGTGTGGTCAACGCGTCACCGTTCTCAATGGGGCTGCTGTCGAGACGCGGAGCTCCCGCCTGGCACCCGGCCCCCGAATCACTCAAGCAGGCATGCCGGCGCGCAGCCGAACACTGCGAGGCAAGGAACTACCCGATAGAGAAGCTCGCCGTACAATACTCGACAAGCAATCCTCGCATTGCAACGACGCTCTTCAGCTCGGCAAATCCCGACAACGTGCTCAAGAACATAGGCTACGTCAACGAGCCTATGGACAGTGAACTGGTAAAGGAAGTACAGGAAATTATCGGCGACCAAATGCGGGTGAGATGGGCAAACACCTGATACCGCGGCACGTAACGATAACAAAAACAAGGACACATGGCTCTGACTATAATTGATGCGCACTCACATTTGTGGCTGCGCCAGGACACATCGTGGAACAACATGCCCATACGTACCACGCACGACGGGCGCTCGTTCTTCCTTACCGAGGAAGTGCAAATGCTCCCTCCGTTCATGGTCGACGGGCGTAACACGGCCGAAGTATTCCTGTCAAACATGAACTATGCCCGCGTAGGAGGCGCAGTGGTGGTGCAGGAGCTTATCGACGGCCCGCAGAACGACTATCTCGCGGAGGTGAAACGCATGTATCCCGAATGCTTCGAGGTGTTCGGCCTGTGCGATTATTTCAACGGAAAGTCCGCCGAAGAGGCCAAGGCGCTCAGCGCCAGGGGCTTCAAGGGCATGGCGGTGCCGGGCCACAGGCTCATAACCGACGGCAAGCGTGTAATGCTCAACTCGCCGGAAATGATGGACATGTTCCATTATATGGAGGACAACGGCATGATACTGTCCGTCTGCCTGGCCGAGGACAACATGCAGACGGCGGAAATCGAGGAGGTTATACAGGAGTGCCCGCGCCTCAAGATAGCCATAGGCCACTTCGGAATGGTGACCGCTCGGGGCTGGGAAGGGCAGCTCAGGCTGGCCCTCAACGACAATGTCATGATAGAGTCAGGCGGCATAACGTGGCTGTTCAACGCCGAGTTCTACCCCTTCAAAGGGGCGGTGCTCGCCATAAGGAAGGCCATCGACACTGTCGGCGCCGACAAGCTGATGTGGGGGTCGGACTATCCGCGCACTATAACGGCCATCACGTACAAGATGTCTTATGACTTCATACTGAAGGCCGACGGGCTTACCGACATGGAGAAAGCCCTCTTCCTCGGAGAGAACGCACGCCGTTTCTACGGGTTCGGCGCGCTGCCCGACCTGCCTTACGTGAAAAACATGTCCGAATGACGGCAACTTTACAGCAACCTAATACCATTTACAGACAAGACACAAAAGATGAAAAAGAACAAATACGCAGTGCCGCTGACGCTCATATTCTGCCTGTTCTTCCTATGGGCCATCAGCAGCAACCTTCTGCCTACGATGATAAGGCAGCTCATGAAGACTTGCGAGCTCAACGCCTTCGAGGCCTCGTTTACCGAGAGCGCCTACTAGCTGGCTTATTTCATATTCCCGATACCGATAGCGATGTTCATGAAGCGTTACAGCTACAAGGCCGGAATAGTGTTCGGCCTGTCGCTGGCGGCGTTCGGCGGGTTCATGTTTTTCCCCGCCGCTATGGTTGGCTCGTACGGTGTTTACCTGTGCGTGTTCTTCATCATAGCCACAGGTATGTGTTTCCTCGAGACCGCGGCTAACCCTTACGTCACTGTATTGGGCAGTCCGGACACGGCGGTGCGCAGGCTCAACCTTGCCCAGTCGTTCAACGGGCTGGGCGCGTTCATATCCGCGATGTTCCTCAGCAAGCTCGTGCTTAGCGGCAACAACTACACCCGCGATACCCTTCCCGCCGGCTACGAAGGCGGCTGGGAGGCATACATACAGCACGAGACGGAGGCCATGAGGCTGCCATACCTCGCCCTCGGACTGCTGCTCTTGGTAGTGGCGCTGGTGTTCGTGATGACGAAATTCCCCAAGATTGCCGACGAACAGGACGGTGCCGACGGCGCTCCGGGCGGCAATGGCAGGCAAAAACTAATCGACTTCTCCGTCCTGAAACAGCCCAACCTGTGTTGGGGCGTCATCGCCCAGTTCTTCTACAACGGCGGACAGACGGCTATCAACAGCCTGTTCCTCGTCTACTGCTGCGTCTACGCAGGCCTTGACGAGGCCACGGCCACCACGTTCTTCGGCTTCTACATGCTGGCGTTTCTCGTCGGGCGGTGGGTAGGCACGGCGCTCATGGTGCGGTTCAGCCCGCAGCGCATGCTCCTGTTCTATTCGCTCATGCTGATGGCGCTGTGCGTGGTCATCTGCATATTCGGCGGCCACGTCGGCCTGTACGCCATGCTTGCCGTGTCCTTCTTCATGTCAATCATATACCCTACGCAGTTCTCCATGGCCCTGCAAGGCCTGGGGGCGCAGACCAAGAGCGGCTCGGCCTTCCTCGTGATGGCCATCGTGGGCAACGCCTGCCTGCCGCAGTTTACGGCTTACGTGATGCACGTCAACGAGGACATGTACCACATCGCCTACCTCGTGCCGATGGTATGCTTCGCCTTCTGTGCGTATTACGGATGGCGCAGATGCCGCCGGACGGACAGCGCGGCATGACTTGCCGGCTTTTCGCTAACATGAATCAAACATAAACATAGCGTAATAATGAAAGCAGTACGTATTGCCGCGCCGTTGGAAATCGGCGTGGCCGAAATCGAAAGGCCGGCGCTCGGTGCCGGCGTTACGGACAGTACGTTCGTCATGGTGATAGGCTGCGGAATGGTAGGCCTGGGCGCAGTAGTGCGGGCCTCGCTGCGCGGCGCCACGGTAATAGCAGCCGACATCGACGACGAGAAGCTGGAACTGGCCCGCCAGGCGGGAGCGACCTACACGGTGAACACCATGACCGAGGACGTGCACGCCCGCATACAGGAGATAACCGACGGACTTGGCGCCGACGTGGTGATTGAGGCCGTTGGCAGTCCGGCCACGTACGTGATGGCCGTCAACGAGGTAGGCTTCACCGGATGCGTGACCTGCATAGGCTACGCCAAGAGCGAGGTGTCGTTCCAGACAAAGCTGTTCGTACAGAAAGAGCTCGACATAAGGGGCTCGCGCAACGCCACGCCGTCAGACTTCCGTGCAGTCATCAACTGCATAAAGACTGGACGGTATCCGGTGGACAAGTTCATTTCGCGCGTCGTGAAGCCGGAGGACACAGCCGTGGCGATGAAGGAATGGAGCGAGAATCCGGGCAAGGTGTTCCGCATTCTCGTAGAGTTCTGACCGGCATGGCGCCCTTGCTACGGAACATCTTTCGGGCTTCCGGGCAGGCGTCGGCCACCAGCTGCTATATAGCTGAAAACCAGCGAGTTGCCAAAAGGCAGTCTTTTACCACCCGAAAGACGGCCTTTTGCATGACAAAAGACGGCTTTCCGCAAGCCGAAAGGCGGCCTTCCGCGGCCGCTACGGGCAGGACAGACTGTACGGAAACGCGGCCTGCGGCAACAAAAAAGCCTGACTATTTGTCAATATCACCGCTTTTACGTATATTTGCCATGCGAACATAGGATGCGGTTCGGCAATGCCAAGTTAAAAAACTTTGTTTTTTTCTTGCCATTGCGCTCACCTTTCACTATATTTGCCATGCGAACATAGGATGCGGTTCGGCAATGTCAAGTTAAAAAACTTTGTTTTTTCTTGCCATTGCGCTCATCTTTCACTATATTTGCCGTACAGAATAATCTAATAACATAAATGAAAAAAATAATCTGCTCAGCATTATTCGTAATATGCTGCCACACCTCCGTATTTGCCGGCGACATCTACGTATTTGCCGGCGACATCTACGTATCGCCGACCGATGGCAACGACACTGCCCAAGGCACGTCTGCCGCACCGCTGAAAACCATCGACGCCGCGCTTAGGATGGCCCGCGAATGGCGCCGACTGGAACTTGACGACAAGCTGCGGGGCGGCGTTAACATTATATTACGCGGCGGAACGTACCGCCTCGACCGCCCCGTGTTCATCCGTCCGGAAGACAGCGGCACGGCTGATTCGCCCACCGTGATACGCGGCGAAGGCTCAACGCCGGCCGTAATCAGCGGCGGCACAAGCGTGACGGGATGGCGCAAAGCGGACGACGACCCGCGGATTGCCGCCAAGGCAAGAGGCAGGCTGTGGGTAAGCGACGCTCCGATGCAGGGCAACCGAATCGTTTACGCACGCCAGATGTACGCCGACGGCCGCAAGGCTCTGCGCTCGACGCAATTCGGCGAGTACCGAATGGAGCGCATGACCGACTTCAACCCTACTGACGAAAGCATAACGATACCCACGCCGGAGACGGACCTGAGCCGCGCCGGACAGCTGGAAATGCTCGTCCACCAGCGCTGGGCCGTGGCAATACTAAGGGTGAGAAGGATGGAGAACATGGGCAACGGACAGACCAAGGTATGGTTTCACGAGCCCGAAAGCCGCCTCGAATTTGCCCATCCCTGGCCTCAACCGGTAATCGGAGGAGAGCGAGGCAACTCGTCGTTCAGCCTCAACAACGCCCTCGAACTTGTTGACGAGCCGGGCGAATGGTACCAGGACTATCCCTCGGGACAAATATATTACTATCCGAAAGACGGCGAGGACATGGCCGGTACGGACTTCGTCGTGCCCGCTATGGACAATCTCGTCGAGATAAGCGGCACACGCGAGCGCCCCGTAAGCCACATACGCTTCGACAACGTGACGTTCGAGCACGCCGCATGGACACGCCCCTTAAATGAAGGACACGTGACGTTGCAGGGCGGATTCCGACTGATTGACGCCTACAAACTCGACAAACCGGGCCTGCCCCACAAGGCCGCGCTCGAGAACCAGGCGTGGATAGCCCGCCCGGAGGCCGCCTTCAAGGCACGGTTTGCCTCAGGCATAACGCTCAACGGCTGCCGCTTCGCCCACGTAGGAGCCTCGGCCGTCGACCTTGAGTATGCCGTAAGCGGCTCGACTATTGACCGCTGCACCTTCAACGACATTGGAGGCACCGCCGTGATGGCCGGATATTTCGGCGAGGAAGGCTTCGAGACGCACCTACCCTACTCGCCCGCCATAGCGCAGGACATCTGCTCGGAAATAACGATAAGCAACAACGTAATTGACGACGCGACAAACGAGGACTGGGGTTGCGCCGCCATCAGCGCAGGATATGTTAAGCAAACAAACATAGTACAAAACCGTGTTACGAACGTCAATTATTCAGGTATAGCCCTCGGATGGGGCTGGACGGCTCTCGAAACAGGCATGCGCGACAACCACATAACCGGCAACGACGTGAGCAACTACGCCCGACAGCTGTACGATGCGGGCGGAATATACACCCTGTCGAACCAGCCCGGCTCCACCATCAGCGGCAACCACATAAGCCTGCCGGCAGATGCGCCGTACGCAACGAACGAACGTGCCTTCTGCATCTACTTCGACGAGGCTACCGACGGCTTCACCGTTTACGACAACGACATGCCTGAAAGGCGCATAGGATACAACCAACCGGGACCTGACTTGAAAGTAAATTAAGAATTAAGAATGAATAATGAAGAATCATTTTGCCGCCAAGGCTGTCGTCTTAACTCCTTAACCGCATAACTCCTTGATTCATATAAACAAATCATTTGCCTTTAACTGAAAATAAATATGATACCTACAAACTACCACCTGTTCGATTTCCTCGACTTCGACACCGACCTCAGGCGTGACGAATCACTGTGGAAAGCCTACAAGCCGACGGCCGTAAGCGAACGCGACGGCGACATATTGGTCAGCGTTCCTTTCCAGAAACAAGTGCTCGCCAACGACATGGCAGCCGACACTTCAATACCGAAAGAGGAATATACATTGGTTATACGACAGTATGAACCGAAGATATTGCGCCTCTTCATAGGCTTCGGCGAAGAGCAGATGACCGACGAATCGGAGATACTCCAGTTCAGCCAGAGGGTCAGGAAAGTGCCCCTGAGCGCGTCTTTTGCCGACGGCACGTGGACAATAACCGACCCCGACGGCGTAAAGAGGGCTGAAATCAACATGAAAGAGCCGGTGCTCGACCGCTGGAGCACACTGCTGCCGGACCCGCAGGAGACACTTGACCTGCGCCTGTTCCCCGACGGACAGCGCGAGATACGTCTCGCGGCATACGACCACTTCTCGCCTCCGCGCTACGATGCGCTGCCCCTTGCCTTCTGCAAACTTGACGGAAAGAAGGAGCGCGCGACGATGTCTTTCGAGTGCAAGGCCGACGAATGCTTCGCCGGAACGGGCGAACGCTTCATGAAAATGGACCTCAGCGGACAGACGTTCTACCTCAAGAACCAGGACGGACAGGGCGTAAACAACCGCCGCACGTACAAAAACATTCCTTTCTACGTATCAAGCCGCATGTACGGAGCGTTCTACCACACCTGCGCCCACGGCAAACTGTCGCTCGCCGGGATGTCAACACGCTCGGTGCAGTTCCTCAGCCGCCAGGCAATGCTTGACGTATTCCTCATCGGCGGCGACTCTTTCGAGGAGATAATACGCGGCTACCGCGACCTGACGGGCTATCCGTCAATGCCCCCGTTGTGGAGCTTCGGCGTGTGGATGAGCCGCATGACATACTTCAGCGCCGACGAAGTGGACGAAATCTGCGACCGTATGAGGCGCGAACATTACCCCTGTGACGTGATACATCTTGACACAGGATGGTTCAAGACGGACTGGCTGTGCGAATGGAAGTTCAACGAAGAGCGCTTCCCCGACCCCGAGAAGTTCATCCGGGGGCTGAAGGACAAGGGCTTCCGCGTCACACTTTGGCAGCTGCCTTACGTCGCCGAGGACGCCGAACAGATAACCGAGGCACGCGAGAACCACTACATCTGCACCCTCACTAAACAGCAACAGGGCGAAGGCTCGAACTTCTCGGCGCTCGACTATGCCGGCACAATCGACTTCACAAGCCCCGAGGCAACCGAGTGGTACAAGAACCTACTGCGCCGTTTGCTTAATATGGGCGTGGCGGCGATAAAGACCGACTTCGGCGAAAACATCCACATGGACGCCGTTTACAAGAACATGAAGCCCGAACTGCTCAACAACCTCTACGCCCTGCTTTACCAAAAGGCGGCCTACGAGGTAACGAAAGAAGTGACGGGCGACGGCATCATCTGGGCAAGAGCCGCCTGGGCAGGCTGCCAGAGGTATCCTCTGCACTGGGGAGGCGACTCGTGCAGCTCGTGGGACGGCATGGCCGGGTCGCTCAAAGGAGGACTTCACTTCGGTCTGTCGGGCTTCGCTTTCTGGAGCCACGACGTGCCGGGATTCCACTCTTTGCCCAACTTCATGAACTCACCGGTCAGCGACGACGTGTACGTACGCTGGACACAGTTCGGCGTATTCTCGTCGCACATACGCTACCACGGCACAAGCAAGCGCGAGCCTTGGCACTATCCGGCCATCGCGCCGATAGTAAAGAAGTGGTGGCAGCTGCGCTACAAGCTCATACCATACATCCTTCGAGAAAGCGAAAAGGCGACTATGGGCGGCTCTACGGTGCTCCAGGCGCTGATATTCCATCACCCCGAGGACAAGATTTGCTGGCACATCGACGACGAGTACTACTTCGGCGACGACTTCCTCGTGGCTCCCGTGATGAACAGCGAGGGCCGGCGCGACGTCTATCTGCCTGAAGGCAAGTGGGTAAACTTCTTCACCGGCGAACGCATTGACGGCGGACGGTGGCTCAAAGACCTTGAAGTGCCGCTCGAGTTAATGCCCGTCTACGTTCGCGAAGGCGCCATAATACCTGTTTATCCGGAACCGGTTGACTGCACGGACGACATGGACCTGACGAAGACCGTAAACCTCGTTATAGACGAAACGTTCAAAGGAACGGAGATATAAGTTAAGAATTAAGAGTTAAGAATTAAGAATTAAGAAAATATGACTTTGAGGATGTACAACCAACAAAGCACATTTTCTTAATTCTTAACTCTTAATTCTTAATTTCTAGAGTCATATTTTCTTAATTCTTAACTCATAATTAAATATGTGGAAGACTAACCTTGAAGAGACCAAACAACGATACATAAACTGGTGGAACCATAAAGGCATTATCCTGAACATGTGGGAACACTTCCAGGAAGGCGTCAAACCGCACGCCGACGTGCCCGCGCCACCAGCGCCGAAAGACCTCAACCAAAAATGGTTCGACCCCGAATGGCGTGCCGAATACCTTGACTGGTACGTGGCGCACAGCTGTCTTAAGGCCGACATGCTTCCCGTTGCCAACACGCAGTTGGGCCCCGGCTCGCTGGCCGCAATACTCGGAGGAGTGTTCGAAGGGGGCGAAGATACCATCTGGATACACCCCGACCCGCAGTTCAAAGACGACATAACATTTAACCCCGAGCACCCAAACTACCTGCTGCACAAGGCTTTGCTGAAAGCGTGCAAGGAGAAGGCGAAGGGCAACTACTACGTTGGTATGCCCGACCTGATGGAGGGCATGGACGTGCTTGCCGCCCTGAAAGGCACCGACAAGGTGCTGATGGACACGGTGACACAGCCCGACGTGCTGGAGCATCAGATGCAACAGATTAACGACATTTACTTCAAAGTGTTCGACGAGCTGTACGACATCATCCGCGAGGGCGACGAAATGGCTTTCTGCTACTTCTCTTCGTGGGCTCCGGGCAAGATGAGTAAGCTGCAAAGCGACATATCCACGATGATAAGCGTTGACGACTACCGCCGCTTCGTGCAGCCGTTCATACGCCAGCAGTGCCAGAAGATTGACTACACGCTGTACCATCTCGACGGCGTGGGCGCGCTGCACCACCTGCCGGCGCTGCTCGAGATAGAAGAGCTGAACGCCATTCAGTGGACGCCGGGCGTCGGCGAGCCGCAGGGTGGGTCGCCGAAGTGGTACGACCTGTACCGTAAAATCCTGGCCGCAGGCAAGAGCATAATGGCCTGCTGGGTAACGCTTGACGAGCTGCGGCCGCTGCTTGACAACATCGGAGGCGACGGCGTGCACCTGGAAATGGACTTCCACAACGAGGACGAGGTGGAGAAAGCCATGCGCATAGTCGAGGAATACCAGTCTGATAGCAGACAAGTTCTTCAGCAAACAAGTTCTTCAGCAGACAAGCAGACAAGCAGACAAGTCATAAACCTTGACGACCTGAGCGACGACCAGGCCGTAAACAGAATAATAGACGAGGCCGAGCGCAAGTTTGCCGCCCTCTCCAACAAGGCCCATCAGGCTAATTCGGCCAATAAGGCTAATAAAACCAATGAGCCTGATAGGCCAAGCCTCAAGGAGATTGCCCGGGAGCGCCTGCTCATTCTTGACGGCGCAATGGGCACGATGATACAAGCCAGGAGGCTGTCTGAGCAAGACTTCCGCGGCGAGCGCTTCGCCAACCACCCCGTTGACGTGCTCGGTTGCAACGACCTGCTCAGCCTTACGCGCCCCGACATCGTGCTTGACATCCACAGGATGTACCTCGACGCCGGCGCCGACATCATCGAGACAAACACGTTCAACGCACAACGTGTGTCGATGGCCGACTACCGTCTGGAGGAGTATTGCCGTGAAATGAACCTCGAAGCATGCCGACTGGCACGGCGCGCGGCCGACGAATACACGGCCAAGACGCCCGAAAAGCCGCGCTTCGTGGCCGGTTCGATGGGGCCGACGAACAAGGCCTGCTCACTGGCTACCGACACTACGCAGCCCGGATGGCACGCATTCGGCTACAGCACGCTGACCGAAGCCTACGCCGAACAGGCTGAGGCGCTGATTGAAGGCGGCGTAGACGTGATACTGATAGAGACGATCTTCGACATCGAGAACGCCCGCGCGGCTGTCGAAGCGGCACGCAACGCCGCACGCAAGGCCGGCAGAAACGTTCCGATAATGCTCAGCTTCACCAACGTTAACGGCGACGGCGTAAACATGCTGGGGCAATCTGTAGAGCAGTTTATCGACAGCGTGGCCGGCGACGACATCCTGTCGGTAGGCGTAAACTGCTGTCCCGACCCGCTGACGGCCGTGCCCGTGCTCGAGAGGCTCGGTTCACGTACCGGTTACCTCATATCGCTCTACCCCAACGCAGGCAAGCCCGACGCCTCTGGCAGATACCCCATGACGCCCGAAATGACGCAGGCAGCGATGTGGAGCATTGCCGAACGCCACGTGACCGACATCATCGGAGGCTGCTGCGGCACCACGGACGCCCACATACGGCGCCTGGCCGAGATGGTGGAACCTATCAAGGGACTGCGCCTCTCTACCCATTCAATATACAAGCAGACGAGCAGACAAGTTGACGAGCTGACAAGCAGACGAGCTGACAAGGACTCAGCTGCGCAACAGTCTGACAGTCAAGGCGTTGCAAAAGGCCATCTTTCGCCTTCCGAAAGACCGTCTTTCACAGGCCAAAAGACCGTCAATGACACCGCAAAAGACGGCCTTTCGCAAAACGGCGGACAAACCCCTGCGCCGTCAAGCGCCGACGCCATCTTTGACGCCATACTCAAGGGCAAGGCCGACCAGTGCGTAGAGGCCACCCGCGCGGCACTTGCCGAGGGCGCCGCTCCGCAGGACATAATCAACGGCCAGATGATACGCGCCATGGGCGAGGTGGGCCAGCGCTTCCAGGACGGCAAGGCCTTCGTGCCCCAGCTGCTCATGGCGGGCCGCGCCATGAAGGCCGCGCTCGAACTGCTGAAGCCCATGTTGGCTGGCAGCGCGTCGACAACCATCGGCCGTGTGGTAATCGGCACGGTGAAGGGCGACCTGCACGACATCGGCAAGAACCTCGTTGCGTCAATGCTCGAGGGCAGCGGCTTCGAGGTCGACAACATCGGAATAGACGTTCCGAGCGACAAGTTCGTGGAGGCGGTGAAGTCGTACCACGCCGACATTCTGTGCATGTCGGCCCTGCTGACCACCACAATGACCTACATGAAGGACGTAATCCGCGCCATCGAGGACGCCGGTCTGCGCGACAAGGTGAAGATAATGGTGGGCGGCGCGCCCGTCAGCCAGGCCTTCGCCGAGGAAATCGGAGCCGACGGATACAGCGACAACGCCAACGAAGCGGTGAAGGTGGCGAAGATTTTATTAGGTAAATAGAAGTAGTTAAAGTAGTTAAAAGTAGTTAGAGTAGTTAAAGTCAATACCTTTGCAGCTATCGTGACATAAAACATATAATGCCTGCAACGGCAACAATATGCCTTATCACGGCGGGGGTAATGACTTTAACTACTGAACGAGCGAAAGCGAGTGATAACTACTTTAACTCCTTTAACTACAGAATAAAACAATATTTTAAAGAATAATTCCATGACAACACAATCATTACACGCCCTCGACTGGGCCATCCTTGCCGCCTATTTCGTAATCCTTCTGCTGATAGGCGTATGGGCAAGTTCAAAGAGCAAGAAGGGCAGCGGCAAGTTCCTGGCGGGCAACTCGCTGCGCTGGCACCACATAGGCTTCTCCATGTGGGGCACCAACGTCGGCCCGTCAATGCTCATCGCGTCGGCAAGCGCCGGCTTCACCACGGGCATCGTGTCGGGCAACTACGCCTGGTACGCCTTCGTGTTCATAGCCCTGCTGGCCTTTGTCTTCGCCCCGCGCTACCTGGGCAGCCGCGTATCGACGCTGCCAGAGTTCATGGGCCTGCGCTTCGGGCAGTCAACGCGCAACATGCTGGCCTGGTACACCATCGTGACCATCCTCATATCGTGGCTCGCGCTGACCCTTTTCGCCGGCGGCATAATCATCCGCCAGGTGTTCGGCATACCAATGTGGATGTCGGCTTTCATGCTTCTGGCCATCTCGGCGTTCTTCACCATGCTCGGCGGACTCAAGGCCGTGGCCTACACCAACGTGTACCAGATGGTGCTGCTCATCGTCGTATCGGCCACGCTTACGTTCATGGGAATATACCGCTTGGGCGGCGACTCGTTTACGGGAGGCATAGCCGTGCTGGCGAATCCCGACATCGTGCCGTCAGAATACTGGAAACTCTTTCAGCCGAACACGGACAAGGACTTCCCCTGGCTGCCCATCCTGCTGGGCTATCCCATATCGGGCCTGTGGTTCTGGTGCACCGACCAGTCTATGGTTCAGCCCGTGCTGGCTGCAAAGAACCTTAGCGAGGGACAGCGCGGGGCCAACTTCACGGGCTGGCTTAAAATCCTCGACGTGGCCATCTACATCGTTCCCGGCATAGTATGCTTCGCGTTGTTGAAGACAGGTTTCTTCGGAAACGCTACCATCGACCCCGACAACGCCTACATGACGCTCGTGTCAAGCCTCTTCCCCGTAGGCATGGTGGGCCTCGTTCTGGCAGTGCTCACCGCCGCGCTGATAAGCACCATCGGCTCCGCCCTTAACGCCCTGAGCACCGTATTCACGATGGACATCTACGTGAAGAACATCCGACCCAACGCCACACAGGCCGAGATAGCCCGCACGGGACAGATTGTGACCATCATCGGAGCGCTGGTGTCGATAGTGATAACCGTCGCCGTTGACAACATTAAGGGCATGAACCTCTTTAACGTGTTCCAGTCGGTGCTCAGCTTCATCGCCCCGCCAATGGCAGCAGTGTTCGTAATGGGCGTGTTCTGGAAGCGATGCACCACGCTGGCGGCCAACATCACGCTCACCTTCGGCACCATATTCAGTATCGGAACGGGCATTCTCTACCTCTGGGTAATACCCGGAGCGGCCGACCACATACACTTCATGATGCTCTCGTTCTACATCTTCGTGGTGCTTATTGCCGAGATGGTAATCGTCAGCCTGTGTAACAAGGCCGCCACGGAAGAGCCAAAGGTTACCGTACTCAGGGAGCGCCCGAAGCGCGACGTGATAGTAAGCTGGACGCTGCTGGCCATCGTAATGATAGCGCTATACGTGTTCTTTAACTAAAAGTACGCGCCGTAAGGCCGCCGTCTGACGTGACCTGCCTTTCCACGACAGCCGCAGCCGGCGCCCGACGGCACGCCTACAGTCAAACAATACATCGAAATATGACAACTAACATCACTGAATGGATGCGCTCGCTCATCGCCGGCCGCCCCGTGGCAGCCGTGCCGATAATGACTCATCCGGGAATAGAAATCATCGGGAAACGCGTAGTTGACGCCGTGACCGACGGACTTGTGCATGCCGACGCGGTATGCGCCGTGGCCGAGAGGTATCCTACGGCTGCCGCTACGGTAATAATGGACCTCACGGTCGAGGCCGAGGCCTTCGGCGCCGACATCGTGTTCGAGCCCGACGAGGTGCCGGCAGTGCGCAGCCACCTGCTCAACGGTCCTGAAGACATCGGCGGACTGCGGGTGCCATCGCTGCGCGCGGGGCGCGTGCCGGAGTACATCAGGGCCAACATGGCGGCAGCGCGGCGCATAACCGACCGCCCCGTGCTGGCCGGATGCATAGGGCCGTTCTCGCTGGCGGGCAGGCTCTACGACATGTCGGAGATAATGATGCTCATCATCGAGCGGCCCGACGCCGCACGCGAGCTGCTCGACAAGTGTACGGACTTCATCCTGAAATACTGCATCGCGCTGAAAGAGGCGGGCACGGCTGGCGTCGTCATGGCCGAACCGGCGGCCGGACTGCTGTCGGACGACGACTGCATGGCCTTCTCCTCGGTGTACGTAAGGCGCGTGGTGGAGGCCGTACAGGACGACACTTTTGCCGTAGTGCTGCATAACTGCGGCAACACGGGACAGTGTACCCACGCCATGACGGCAACGGGAGCCGCCGCATACCACTTCGGCAACAAGTGCGACATGGCCGAGGTAACGCGCGACGTGCCGGCAACGGCGCTCTCGATGGGTAACCTCGACCCCGTATCGCTGTTCAAGGACGCCACCCCGGAAGGTATGCGCCGCGCCACAAGAGAACTGCTGGAGCGCATGGAGGGATTCCATAACTTCGTCATATCCAGCGGCTGCGACACTCCGCCGCACACTCCACTGGCAAACATCGACGCCTTTTTCGACGAGGTGGAGAGATGGAATAACAGCAGTAATAATCTACAGTAGTTAAGGAGTTAAGGAGTAAAGGAGTTAAGACAAATGCTCTGTTAAATGAAAAGCAGAAAGTAAAAAATGAAGAATGAAAAATCCATTACCGGAACAGGCAAACGTGATTATTCATTGTTCATTATTAATTATTCATTAAACAAAACATTCGTCTTAACTCCTTTACTCCCTAACTACTTAACTACTTAAAACATAAACAATGACCACATATGAATTATCTTACCCCG
>NZ_JACJJG010000229.1 GCF_016899855.1 Marseilla massiliensis | reverse complement strand
TCGTTTATCCATTTGTATAGATTTTATTATCACCCCCGTTACACCAGGACTCGGGCACTCAAATCTACACAAAAAAATCTATAACAATAGGTGAACTAAGTGGTCAATACTATTTTGGCCAAAAGGGTCAATCATATTGTAGCCAAAGGGGACAATCCTGCTTGGCCAAAAGGGTCAAAGTCGCGTGGCTTTTCCAGAATGGTTCGTTTCGCTCAATTTTTTCCCAAATTATCCAAACTTATCATCGACGAAATCGACAAAATTCTTGCCAAATATTACGGCTTCACCGAAGAAGAGCTTGATTTTATCATCAATTACGACATAAAGTATCGCATGGGGATGAACTAAACGAAGAATAAGCCATGTGTAATTATCTTGGAAATAAAGAGTTGTTGAAACGGCGGAAAATAGGTTTTCTTGCTTCGCGCAAGATTTCCTCTTCCGCTATCTTGCCTACGCTCGATTGGGCGGTAGAAATAAGCAAGCAGTCGGATGTGGCGGTGGTAAGCGGTTTCCATTCCCGTCTTGAAAAAGATGTCCTCAAATTCCTGCTGCAAGGCAAGTGCGGCATCATCGTCGTCCTTGCCCGTGGAATATATAGCAAACTTCCAAAGGTCTATGAGAAAGCGATGAATGAAAACCGCTTGCTTATTATCGCCTTAGAAAAAGATATGGTAACGCGAGTTTCGGAATATACGGCACATCGTC
>NZ_JACJJG010000228.1 GCF_016899855.1 Marseilla massiliensis | reverse complement strand
CGGTCGTCCACGTTCCCGGGCGTGAGCATCCATTGTATTATCTCGCCACGGTCGTTTATCACTATATGCAGCTTGAACCCGTAGAACCATCCCATCGTACACTTGCCCTTGGCTGCCCATCCCTTCATCGTCCTGTGGCTGTGCGCACGCTTTATATTGCATGACTTCAACGGTGTGGAGTCGATAATGGATATTCCAGTACATTTACCCAACGCACATGTCTGCAGGAACAGCAAAAGCCGGAGTCCCACCTTGGCCTGACGTTCTACGAAGCGGTTGTACGACAGGCGGTGTGGAAACTCCTTGCGCATGTGGTTACATACATAACCGAGGTAGAAAGACTTGAGGTCTCGGTGGCGCAAGATATGGAACAGTACGAGAATGGTCATCACCTCGCTGTCGGACATGAGGCACTGGCGGTTGCGGCTACGTTTGCCGCATATGTCCAGCGTGTGTTTTTTCAGTTCGGGAGCAAAATATTTGCAGAACCCATCAAGAATACAGAAAATTTCTATTATATTTGCATCAGTCATGGGAATGGATATTTTTATGTAACTTATTGATTGTCAACTATAAAGGTACTAAAAATAGGTTCTTCCGCAGTTTTGTTGGATGGCCTTTCAGCAACATAAAATTGAGCACATCGAGTTTTTCGGTTCATCCGCAGTTCAGTTGGATGGACGAATCATGAAGCGCAAAGAGTCTTAGCTTAAAATAATCATCGTCCCTGA
>NZ_JACJJG010000227.1 GCF_016899855.1 Marseilla massiliensis | reverse complement strand
TTTCAAATGGTACGACATGGAAGCAGGGAAAGCATACAACTACGAGGTAAACGGCTACGACTACGAGCTTGATACCACAGACGGAAGTATTGACGGGTATGAGGAGAACGATGACGAAAGCTATGACGAGTTTCATGAATGTTATGGTGACTTCGATACTACGATTGTAATGTACCACGGAAGGGAATACAGTTGCAGTGTTGATGACCTTGGGGAATTTGTATGGATTGACTCAGAGGAAATGTATTACCACGAGAGTGATGTTGACCGTTGTCCTTGGTGCGGCGAATGGTTTGTAAAAGATGACGGCCATGAATCGGAGTTGACGGGAAACTGCTACTGCTCGGAAGGATGCAAGGAGAAGGCGGAAGATTGCTACATATCGGAGAATAAGCAAATAGAACTCAAGGCGGCATAATACTGAAAGGGGAGGAAACTGTGATAAAAGACAAACAAAAACATCATGGCTTCCTCCTTTAACCTCTCTAACAAAAACAAGAAAAACAACTTGTAAATTCAACAACAAAACAAAAAACGTAAAAAATATGGACTTCAAACTTTTAAAACAGCTTTATAAAATCCACTCAAAGTCAGGATACGAGGGCAAGATAATTTCTTTCGTCTGCAAGTGGGTTGACAAGAACATACAAGACGTGAAAATCGAACTTGACTGGAACACAGGGAACATCTACATAACCAAGGGAACTGCAAAGACCTATCCCTGCATGGTGGCTCAT
>NZ_JACJJG010000226.1 GCF_016899855.1 Marseilla massiliensis | reverse complement strand
ATATCTCATTCCCACAACTTTTTCAATCGTTTTCTTATACCGAACTCACGTATCATTAAAAAACATCGGCAAAAATAATGAAGTAAAAATCGTGGCTAAACAAAACAACAATAAAATCTATCGTGGCTAAAATTAAAAGCAATGTCAAGAAGGGTTTAATAATGTAGCCAAAAATTGATGAAAAACAAAAAACAGGGACAATCACTCACTTCACCTTACACACCTCACTGAACAAAATGATAAAAGTAGAAAGTTCGGAGTTGGTTTTCATTAGGGCACAACATCACAAAAAACAAAAATGACAGGTTGGATGATATTTAAGCCTGATGAAAAATTGTGGTAAAATGATGATGTTCCGGGCTTGATGTTTCTGATGTTTGGGGCTTGTATTGTTTTGTTGGGATTGTTATTGTCAGTGAGAGGAAAGATGTAAAAAAAATAATGACAGGTGAAAATAGGATGGTGAAATTCGATGCTATTAATTGTTGGCCTTGAATTGATGTCTTTATAATGGTGTCATCGTTGTTTTCTGCTTTTGTTTTTGTCAAGTATGTTATAAAAGTCAATAGTGAATGATGGGTGAAGTTTTAAGGTGTTACTTCTCGATACATCTCTACTAATTATACAAAGGGACAAAAAATATTATCCAAACAAGAATGATAGCTACCCGCCTTTTTCCAATACACCTGTTAATATTACGTGAGTTCGGTATAAGAAAACGATTGAAAAAGTTGTGGGAATGAGATAT
>NZ_JACJJG010000225.1 GCF_016899855.1 Marseilla massiliensis | reverse complement strand
GTCATGGATTGCGGAGTGGTGCCGGCAAGACTTTCCCTGAAAGCCTCTGCCATGCCATGCAATTTCATACGGTTCATTAAATCCAGCGATATGGTATTCTGGTCCTGTTGTCCCGTAACGGGAGCTGTTTTATTGTTTACTTCCATACATATGAGTTTTATTGTTTGTCCTTTCTGTAATATTCACGTCCACGTATGTTTTTGTGGGTCAATGGAGCCGGGGAAGTCATGTCGGGCTGTACTTTCCCGTCCTCATCGGGAAGGAAATCCGCGTCTTCTCCCAGTTCAAGCACCTCGCGCAAGGCCTGATACCCGTATTGCAACTTCTGGTCCGCACATGCGCAAGCCGCAACCAGACGGTCGCGACCGTATTTTTTCTCCAACGTCAAGATACCCCGACAGGACCTGAACGCTTTTGGCGGATATTGCATGGCACGCTCCACTTCCCGTAGATAGTTCAATACGATATTGTCTATTTCCGAGGCACGTTGGAAGAGTTCCTCCAAGTCCTTGTCATAGGGGCCATAGTGTCCCGGCAGGTTGTGCTCCTTTTTCCAGGAATAAGCGTAGGGAATGTCACAGCGGTCATGGGTGACGACAAGGTTCATGCCACAGTAGATTTCCACCGTGTCGGCATCATAAAGAATCGTCATGCGCCTGCCTACATACTCCTTCGGAACGCTGTAATGGTGCTTGAACAACGAGACGTAAGAGTTCTTCCCGACAGTCATCAGTTTCCTCTCTTTCATTACGTAACGTTTCACG
>NZ_JACJJG010000224.1 GCF_016899855.1 Marseilla massiliensis | reverse complement strand
ATGAACCGTATGAAATTGCATGGCATGGCAGAGGCTTTCAGGGAAAGTCTTGCCGGCACCACTCCGCAATCCATGACTGCGGACACGTTCCTTTCCATGCTCCTTGCACGCGAATGGGACTATCGTGCGCAGGCTGCCATTGCACGGCTTACCAAGAATGCGGCATTCCGTTACAAGGCCTATATTGAACAGATCGACTATGCCACGAACCGGGGGCTGGATCGCAACCAGATGGAACGTCTCGCCACCCTTGATTTTGTGCATAAGGCACAGAACCTTTTCATTACCGGTTCTTCAGGAACGGGGAAAAGCTATCTGGCCTGCGCCCTCGGCCACGAAGCATGCAAAAGGGGATTCCGTACCTTATATGCCAATGCCCCGAAACTGCTCGGAGCGCTGAAAGTCGCCAAAGTCAAAGGTACACTTGAAACGGAACTCAAGAAGATTGAGCGATGCCAGTTACTCATCCTTGACGACCTGTTCATCGTGCCTCTCGACGCCAAGGAGCGTCCCATACTGCTTGACATCATCGAGGACAGGCATGAACGGAAATCCATCATCATCACATCGCAGTACCCCTCCTCCAACTGGTACGACATGGTAGGTGACCCGACAATAGCCGATGCAATCCTTGACCGCATCATACATACGGCTCATACCATAGAGTTATATGGTGAAAGTATGCGAAAGTTAAGGTCTAAGAAAAACGGGAAATTTTAAAAGGGTAAAATAAAATTGACCCCCAACACCAGGACTTTAAAGGGGCAATCATATTGTAGCCAAAGG
>NZ_JACJJG010000223.1 GCF_016899855.1 Marseilla massiliensis | reverse complement strand
TGTCTTAACTCCTTTACTACATTACTCCTTAACTCCTGATAATTACATTACCTCAATCAGCTCAACGTCGAACACGAGGGTTGCGAACGGAGGAATGGAAGCGCCTGCGCCGCGCTCGCCGTAGCCTAACTGGTAAGGGATGAAGAAGCGGTATTTAGCCCCTTCCTGCATCAGCTGGAGGCCCTCTGTCCATCCGGCGATTACCTGGTTGAGCGGGAACACTGCGGGTTCACCGCGCTGTATGCTGCTGTCGAACACCGTACCGTCAATCAGGAAGCCCTCATAGTGACACTTCACCTTGTCGGTTGCCTTCGGCTTATTGCCGTTGCCTTCCTTCAGGACCTTGTATTGCAGGCCGCTGGGCAGCGTCACAACGCCTTCCTTACCGGCGTTGTCAGCCAGATATTTCTCGCCCTCGGCCTTAGCCTTCTTGCCCTTTTCAGCCATAGCAGCATTGGCCTTAGCCTCCTGCTTGCGGAAAAAGTCCTGTACTATAGTCTGCGCTTCACTGTCTGAGACCTTAAGTTCGGCGCCTGCCAGAACGTCCTTGATGGCCGTTGCGAAATCGTCGATGTTGAGTTCGGTGGCCCCCATCTGTGCCAGCTGGCGTCCGATACCCAGCCCTAAAGCGTAACTTACCTTGTCCATTCTTCTAAAGTTTGATTATTTTCTACCTTATTTAAAACCGTGCAAAGGTAGCATTTTTATCTGATTACGGTGACATTATTGAAGAAAAATCACTAATTTTGTGGAAAGATAACAATGAACAAGGAGTTAAAGAAGTTAAAGGAGTTATCGCTCACTACGTTCGCTA
>NZ_JACJJG010000222.1 GCF_016899855.1 Marseilla massiliensis | reverse complement strand
GTAAAAGGAGAATCGGAAAATTAAGAATTAAGAGTCGGGAAATTAAGAATTAAGAGTTAAGAATTAAGAAAATATGACTTTATTGCTTACCTTTGCAAACCGATAAGGCCACGTTTAAACCTACAAATCATATTTTCTTAATTCTTAACTCTTAATTCTTAATTTCCCGACTCTTAATTCTTAATTATAATAAGCCCCTATTATGATGAAAACATTAACCGAGGAACAGGTGTTCTTCAAGCTCTCGGCGCTGTGCGCATCGGCAGAACATTGCACGTACGAGATGACCGAAAAGATGCGCAGATGGCAGGTTCCGGCAGATGTTCAGGAACGTGTCATCGAACGGCTCGTCAAGAACAGGTATGTCGACGACGAGCGTTATTGCCGCGCTTTCGTGCGGGATAAAATCAAATACAACAAGTGGGGACGGCGCAAAGTGGAACAGGCGCTATACATGAAGTGCATTCCTGAAAGCATTATCGACGCCGTTCTCGAAGAGGTTGACCCCGAAACATATCTCGAAATACTGCGCCCGCTCATCGAGAACAAGCGCAAATCCATCAAGGCAGACAGTGAATACGAGCTTAACATGAAACTTATGAAGTTCGCGGTAGGCAGGGGATTCACCGTGGAAGAGGTGAAGGATGTCCTCTCTTTATAGGAGTTAAAGGAGTAAACTTTTAGGAGTTAAGGAGTTATGGAGTAAAGGAGTTAAGACAATTGCTTTGCTAATTACGGTCTAATATTAAGTAAGACCAAATGAAAGAATAATCAATAAAGCAATTGTCTTAACTCCTTTACTCCATAACTCCTTAACTCCTAAAATTAAGAATCAAGCATACGAATGCATACC
>NZ_JACJJG010000221.1 GCF_016899855.1 Marseilla massiliensis | reverse complement strand
GCTTAACGCCACGAGAGTGTTCTTTGACAAGAAGGATTCATTTAAGTAGTTAAAGGAGATTTTTTCAGTAGTTAAAGAAGTTAAAGTAGTTATCGCTCACTTCGTTCGCTAGGAGTTAAAGTCATTACCCTTGTTAGATGTGTAGTGGTTGATATCCATTAACGCAATAATTAACAAAGCATTTGACTTTAACTTCTAGCGAACGAAGTGAGCGATAACTACTTTAACTCCTTTAACTACTGAAATGAACTCCTTTAACTCCTAGCGAACGAAGTGAGCGATAACTACTTTTAACTTCTTTAACTACTCAATTAACACCTTTCTTCCTATTTATCACTACATTTGCAACAGTATGGCTGACGAACAGTTTTATATAGACAAGCTTGTGCATCGCGGCATAAAGCCCACCGCCACGAGGCTGCTCATCCTGAAGGAGATGTTCAGGGGCGACGAGACGGTGTCGCTGCCGCAGCTCGAAAGGCTGCTGCCGACGGTTGACAAGAGCACTATCTCGCGCACGTTGTCGGTATTCCTGATGAACAAGCTGATACATGCCGTCGACGACGGGAGCGGCTCGCTGAAGTACAACGTGTGCTCGGACGAGTGCGACTGCGGCGTTGACGACGAGCATACGCACTTCTACTGCGAGCACTGCCACCGCACTTTCTGCCTTAAACGCATACATGTGCCCGTGGTTGAGCTGCCCGACGGCTTCCTAATGAACAGCATAAACTACGTCATTAAGGGCCTTTGCCCCGAATGCGCGGAGAAAGAAGAGGGGAAGAGAAGGGGAAAAATATAAAGAATATCCATATTTTAAGGAGTTAAGGAGTTAGGGAGTAAAGGAGTTAAGACAAATGTCTTG
>NZ_JACJJG010000220.1 GCF_016899855.1 Marseilla massiliensis | reverse complement strand
CTTCTCACCTTTTCACCTTCTCACCTTTCCAGTCAGTTTCTGAACTCCAGTCCCTCACCGCCGGCGTCAACCACTATCGGCTTCTCACGGTTAACGTTGCCGCTGAGCAACTGTTTGCTCAGGTCGTTGAGCATGTAATGCTGGATGGCCCGCTTCACTGGACGCGCTCCGAACTCGGGGTCGAAGCCCACGTCGGCAAGGAAGTCTATTGCTGCGGGTGTCACTTCGAGCGTTACGTCCTGCTGTTCCAGCATCCTCTTCACGCCGTTTACCTGCAAACGAACCACGTCCGCAATCTGATTTTTGGTCAAAGGCAGAAACATTATGGTCTCGTCGATACGGTTGAGGAACTCCGGACGGATGGTCTTCTTCAGCATTTCCATCACCGTGTCCTTTGTTTTCGCTATCACGGAGTCGCGGTTTGCGTCGGTGATATGCTCGAACTCTCCCTGTATGTACTGGCTTCCGAGGTTGGAGGTCATGATGATTATCGTGTTCTTGAAGTTCACCGTACGTCCCTTGTTGTCGGTAAGACGGCCGTCGTCGAGCACCTGCAGCAGGATGTTGAACACGTCGGGATGGGCCTTCTCGATTTCATCGAACAGCACGACGGAGTAAGGTTTGCGCCTGACTGCTTCCGTAAGCTGGCCTCCCTCGTCGTATCCGACGTATCCCGGAGGCGCTCCGATGAGTCGTGACACGCTGAATTTCTCCTGGTATTCGCTCATGTCTATACGTGTCATCATCGTCTCGTCGTTGAACAGGTACTCGGCCAATGCCTTGGCAAGTTCGGTCTTTCCTACGCCCGTTGTGCCAAGGAATATGAACGAGGCGATAGGCCTTTTCGGGTCTTGCAGGCCCGCGCGGCTGCGTCGTACGGCGTCGCTCACGGCGGTGATGGCCTCATCCTGGCCTATGACACGC
>NZ_JACJJG010000021.1 GCF_016899855.1 Marseilla massiliensis | reverse complement strand
AATGGGAAACCATTGTTATTCCATCATTATTGCCATAATCCATTAATTCATTAACGAGTCATTCGGCTTTAACTTCTCTAACTTCTTTAACTTCTCTAACTTCCGCAAACATTAAATAAAGTATATAATAATATGAACGTAGCAATCGTTGGGGCGAGCGGAGCCGTGGGACAAGAGTTTCTCAGGGTGCTCGCAGAGAGAGATTTTCCTATTGACAACCTCGTGTTGTTCGGTTCTAAACGGTCGGCAGGCACCAAGTACACATTCAAGGGCAAGGAGTACGAGGTAAAACTGCTGCAGCACAACGACGACTTCAAGGACATAGACATAGCCTTCACGTCGGCGGGAGCCGGCACATCAAAAGAGTACGCGGCCGACATTACCAAGTACGGAGCCGTGATGATTGACAACTCGAGCGCCTTCCGCATGGATGACGATGTGCCGTTGGTCGTTCCCGAGTGCAACGCCGAGGACGCCCTCAACCGCCCGCGCGGAATCATCGCCAACCCTAACTGCACCACGATAATGATGGTTGTAGTGCTGCAACCGCTCGAGAAGCTGAGCCACATACGCCGCATACACATCGCAAGCTACCAGAGCGCGAGCGGCGCGGGCGCCGCGGCGATGGCCGAGCTGCAGCAACAGTACAAGGAGATTATGGACGGACAGCCGGTAACGGTAAGCAAGTTTCCCCACCAGCTGGCGTACAACGTGATTCCCCAGATAGACGTTTTCCAGCCCAACGGATACACCAAGGAGGAGATGAAGATGTTTAACGAGACGCGCAAGATAATGCACAGCGACGTGAAGTGCTCCGCAATGTGCGTGCGTGTGTCGTCGCTCAGGGCTCACTCAGAGTCCGTATGGATTGAGACCGAGCGTCCCATAAGCGTAGAGGAGGCGCGCCAGGCAATAGCCGCCGCGCCGGGCGTTACTCTTGAGGACGACCCCGAGCACCTTGTTTACCCGATGCCGCTCGACACGGCGGGCAAGGATGACGTATACGTAGGCCGTATCCGCAAGGACCTGGCCGACGAGAACGGGCTTACATTCTGGCTCAGCGGCGACCAGATACGCAAGGGCGCGGCGCTCAACGCCGTACAAATCGCCGAGTATCTTGTCAATGTTGGCAACGTGAAATAACATGCATACATAACAGCCTGGCAATCAGGCAGTTCGTAAAAGGCCACCTTTTAGCTTGTAAAAGGTGGCCTTTTATTGTACAAAACACGGCCTTTCGCGACGCAAAAGGCCGCCTGTCGCCACCGATACGCACGACAGCGCGCAGCCGATGAGCGCCAAAGCGCCGCAACAGTAATATTTGATACGCAAACTTATATTGCTGATAAGTTTCGCCGTAAATGGCAAATGTTTCAATATACTGTCATAAAATGTCTCAAAATATCGAAAAAATGGCCCTTCCAAGCGGTATGAGACATTTTGAAACGCCGCTGAAACATATTATAACAAGAGCTTTGTCATAATTATATAATTTTGCGTTCGAGAAACATTTTTTACTTTAAATAACATAAAAAAAACCGAATCATGAAACACTCTATCAAAGTTTGCAAGACTCTCGGTTTGCTGTTCCTCATGAGCATACTGCCATTAATGGCCTTCGCCCAGGGGTCAACAATAACCGTGAAAGGACAGGTCACCGACGAAGAGGGGCCTATCATCGGCGCAACGGTAAGAGAAAAAGGCACCAAGTCGGTAGCCGTCACTGACCTTGACGGTTACTATACTATTAAGGTAAACCCGGGTGCCACACTTACCTTCTCCTATCTTGGCTATCAGAACCAGGACGTAAACGTAGGCAACAAGACTAAGGTTGACGTCAGGATGATATCCGACACCCAGGCACTGAGCGAAGTGGTCGTGGTAGGTTACGGCCAGATGAAACGTTCGGACGTAACCGGTTCCGTTGTATCGGTCAACTCGGAGTCAATCGAGCGCGCCGTTCCCACCAGTATAGACCAGGTGCTCCAGGGACGCGCTGCCGGCGTACAGATTCAGGCCAACTCAGGTACTCCGGGCGCAAACACCAGTATCCGTATCCGCGGTATCAACTCGCTCAACTCAACCAACCAGCCGATTTTCGTAATCGACGGCATTGTTGTAGAGCCACAGAGCACCGACACAAGCGACCCCTTGTCGAGCAACAACCCGCTGGCAAGTATCAACCCGAGCGACATCGTATCGATGGACGTGCTCAAGGACGCGTCGGCAACCGCCATCTACGGCGCCCGCGCCGCTAACGGCGTCATCATGATCACCACCCGCAGGGGTAAGGCCGGCGAAGCCTCTGTGACCTATGACGGCTACGTGGGCTGGCAGGAGATGACGCGTGAGCTGCCAATGATGAACCTTCAGGAGTATGCCCGCCACAGCAACGCGCGTGCGGAAGTGGGCATAAGGGAGTATGAGGACGCCTTCGTTAATCCCGACGCCCTCGGTCCCGGTACCAACTGGCAGGACGAACTATTCCGCAGCGCGCTCATGACGAGCCACAACATCTCTGTGACCGGAGGTTCAGACAAGGCCACCTACTCGTTCTCGGCCGGCTACCTAAACCAGGACGGTATCGCCGTAGGTTCGGGATACAAGCGCCTCACGCTGCGCGGCAACACCGACGCGCAGGTGAAGAAGTGGCTCAAGGCCAGCCTCAGCTTCTCGCTTACGGATTCTAAGCAGGAAGTGGGCGCCGACAACGACGTCATCATGAACACCCTGATGCAGCAGCCCTCGGTAGCAGTAAGGAGCGCCGACGGCTCGTTTGACGGTCCTGACGACGTTTACATGCCGGTCAACGCGGTGGCGCTGGCCGAGTTGCGCGAAAACTATAACAAGAAGATGAACTTCCGCTTCAACGCCAATCTTGAAGCTACGCTCTACAAGGGACTGACGTTCAAGACCGAGCTCTCGGCCGACTATAACCTCAACAAGTTCTACTATTACGAGCCTGACTATACGTTCGGCGCCCTGGTAAGCAACACCCGCACGGGCCGCTGGACCAAGACCGACACCAAATACTGGTCATGGCGCAACATCCTGACCTATCAGAACGTCTTTGCCGAGAAGCACACCGTAAACATAATGCTTGGACAGGAGATGAGCCAATCGCACTGGGAGAACCAGGTGAGCACGGCCAACGGCTTCCTCTCTAACAGCACTCACGACCCCTCGGCAGGCGACATTACGACGTCGACGGGTACGGGTACGCAGAACGACAACTCCATATTCTCTTACTTCGGACGCGCGTTCTACTCTTATGACGACCGCTACCTCATCACCGCAACGCTCCGCCGCGACGGCAGCTCGCGCTTCGCGCGCGGCAACCGCTGGGGTTGGTTCCCGTCAGCGGCGCTCGCATGGCGCGTATCCAACGAGAAGTTCATGGCCAAGGCAAGCAAAGTGATCAACAACCTGAAGCTGCGTCTCGGCTGGGGTTCTACCGGTAACCAGAACGTTTCAGACTGGGCTTACATGGCTCTGCTCGCCTCGAAGGGCACGCCGTGGGGCACCGGAGTGCTCAACGCCAACACTCCTAACCCTGACCTGAAATGGGAGACAACGACGTCATGGAACATAGGCTTCGACCTCAACCTCTTCCAGAACCGCATCGAGTTCATCTTCGACTGGTATTACAAGAACACTGACGACCTGCTGCTCCAGCTGCCGTTGCCTACATACTTAGGTTCTTACGGTAACGGCGCAGCCTCGAACCCGTGGCAGAACGTAGGTTCAATGCGCAACACAGGTATCGAGATGACCCTCAACACGGTGAACATCGACAAGGGCGGATTCCAGTGGCGCACCAACATCACCTTCTCTCTCAACCGCAACAAGGTGACCCGCCTCGACACCGAGAGCGCGTCAATCGACAAGACCCTGCTCACCACCGAAAACAACACCGTTACACGTACCGTCGTTGGCAAGCCCGTAGGCCAGCTTTACGGATATAAGGTGATCGGCCGGTTCGACCGTCCGGAGGACTTCTACTATAAGGACGCCCAAGGAGTGGTACGCCCCGTGGCAATACCCGAAGGCAGCTCTATCAGCGAGTCGGGAACATGGATCGGCGACTACATCTTCGAGGACATAAACAAGGACGGCGTAATCAACGCCGAGGACTGTACGTTCATCGGCGACCCGCAGCCCGACTTCACCTACGGTATCGGCAACACGTTCTCATGGAAAGGCTTTGACCTCACGATATTCTTCAACGGAAGCTATGGTAACGACATCCTTAACCTTACGAGAAAGAGTCTCGGCGACGTGCGCGTAAACAGCAACCTGCTGGCTGAATGCGCCGATTATGCAAGGATAGGCGTAATTGACCCGAACCTGCCTGATGACGATTTCCGTAACCTGCACGTAACAAATCCGTCATCACGCCTGCCCCGCCTCAGCGCATCCACGACCAACGCCAACAGCCGCGTAAGCGACCTATGGGTCGAGGACGGCTCATACATCCGCCTGCAGAACATCTCGCTCAGCTATACCTTCCCCAAGTCAATCGTGAACAAGCTGAAACTGCAGAACCTGAAGGTTTACATGAATCTGCAGAACGTCTACACCTGGACCAACTACAGCGGTTATGACCCTGAGGTCGGCTCGATGTACGGCGACGCGCTGATGACCGGCGTAGACTACGGACGTTATCCTTCACCGCGTATCTATACATTCGGTCTTAACATAACTTTTTAACGCAGATCCGTACGAACAGGAATAAAAAGAGAACATTATAATATAAAGGAGAATATGAAAACCAAGATATTATTATTCGGCTCGCTCCTTTCCGCCGGACTGGGCCTGACCTCTTGCGCAGAGGACTTCCTCGATCAGGAGAATACAACCAACATCAACGCCGAGACGTTCTTCAACAGCGACGAGGCCATTAGTGAGGCCGTGTTCCCGCTTTACAACTACGTGTGGAACAACTTTAACGACCAAGCCTATTACGGAATGGGCGACGGAAAGGCCAACAACATAACGGCGCAATACTCTAACTACATATATCCGTACACGAACTTCAACGAGAACGGACTGAGCGAGGGCCTTTTCCAAGCCTGGGGCTCGCTTTACTCAGTGGTAGCGCAGGCCAACAACACAATCAACAACATAGAGGAGCGCTCGACATCGAACGTCAGCGAAGAAGCAAAGACGCACGGCATTGCCGAGGCACGCTTCATGCGCGGCCTTGCTTACTGGTACATTGCCTCGCTGTGGGGCGACGCCATTATCTACACTAACACCAGCGACAAGGTCAACAACTACGTCGTGCCGGCCAATCCGCGCGCCGACGTCATGGAATTCGCCATCCGCGACCTCGAATATGCTGCCGTAAACCTGCCTGCCACGTCACCTGCCACGGGCCGTATCAACAAGTACACGGCTTACGGAATGCTGTCGAGAGTGTATCTTTCAATGGCCGGACTGACCACCGAAGGCCGTTACGACGGCACAAACGTAGCCACAGACTTCAACCGCGGAACACGTAACGAATACTATCTTGACCTCGCACGCCGCGCCGCCATGAAGGTTATAACCGAGTCTAACTTCAGTCTTATGGAGAAATACGGCGACTTGTTCAAGATCGAGAACAACAACTGCAAGGAAGATATGTTCCAGCTACAGTGGCTGCAAGGCTCTACCGACGCCATTGGATGGGGCGCAAACCAGACTATATCCACGTTCTTCGGATGGTCTACGATGGTGTGCGACGGCACCAACTGGGGCGGAGCTACATACTGCTCATATGACCTTTTCGTAGAGTACGAGCCTAACGACCTACGCAAGCACGAGTCAGTTGCGTGGTACGGCGAGTATTATCCCGAACTTAACACCAAAGGCGGCGGCTATACTTACGGCATAACGGAAGACGCTGCCACGCAGGGAGCCAACATCAAGAAGTATGTCGTCGGCACGATTGACGACAACGGCGTAAGCTACAAGCAGTCGAGCGGAATCAACACCCACATGCTTCGCCTTGCCGAAGTGTATCTCAACCTTGCCGAGGCGATATTGGGCAACAACCAGTCAACGAGCGACGAAACGGCCCTTTACTATTTCAATGCCTTAAGGACACGTGCCGGACTTGCTCCCAAGCCCAGCATCTCATACGAAGACCTGCGCCATGAACGCCGCGTAGAGCTGGCGTTCGAGGGACAGTATTGGTACGACCTGGTAAGGCGCGCATATTATCACCAACAGGAAGTGGTGAACTACCTGAATTCGCAGAACCGCAACGCAAACTATTATGACGCCTCAACGCATGAATATAAGTTGCCCGACGATTGGACGGGAGTAGGCCCGGGCGTAGCTACGGCGACAGTAAGAAACCTGAAGTTGCCTTATCCAGACACTGACGTAAACCGCAACCCATACCTGCAGAGCGACGGTAACGGTAACCTGCAGACCGTGGCTTATGAATTCGGAGAACGTGAAGTAACGGACGAGCAACTGTACAATTAATTAAATAAGGTCATGAGGTTTATAGGTTTTATGGTCATACGGGTATGCTGAATAAACACTGCAAGCCCCTTATAACCGTAAAGCCTTACAACCCAAAACCGATGGATAAATAACATTTAACGACATTTAAATCATGAAAAGCTTAAAACATATTTGGCTGTTCTGCCTCACACTGGCAACTCTCGGCCTCGTTTCATGCAACGATGACGACGAGGCTTCAAGCAGCTCGCCCATCACCGTGACGCAGATTTACCTTGAAGACGCTGACTCTGACGTGCCCGACAGGCCTGTTGACTTTGCCCGTCTGGGGCAGACTATCCGCATCGAGGGTTCGGGCTTTGCAGGACTTAGGGAACTGTACATCAACGGTTTCGAGACATATTTCAACGTAGCATACGTTACGAATACCAACATCATCGTGTCGATCGACACCGACACACCCGTAAGCGAGGCTGACCCTGAGCAGCGCAACACCATCCGCTTTGTCAAGGGCGGCACCGAATACACCTATCCGTTTACGATACGCGCAGCGTCGCCCATCATCACAAGCATTGACAACACGCTGCCAATGCCTGGCGAGACGGTGGTTGTACGAGGAGAGAACCTTCAGGAAACATCGCTCGTAACACTGCCCGACGGCTCGAAGATTACCGACATCACCAACGCTCCCAAGGATGAGGACGGCGAGTGGTTCTCGTTCGTAATGCCGAGAGAAGTGAGCACCTACGGTGCGATAACCGTCACCTGTGCCAACGGAACAGCCGTGTCGCCTGAATACTTCAACAACCGCACGTGCATGATTCTCGACTTCGACGGCACCGGAACCCTCGGATACTGGGGCACTGAAGGCGAGGGCAGTCAGATAGGAGAGACAGATCTCGTGGACGACCCGCTGAAAACCGGTCGCGGAACAGTGCTCCAGATAGTTCCGCAACGCATGCTCGATGCAGGCGGAGTGGCAGCAATGAAGTCACGCGCAACGGAAGTATGGACCAACGGCGACGACTTGGATGACTGGAACTGGATGACCGACGAGATATCTGACACCACCCTGCTAACCGACGTAGCGCTACAGTTTGACATCTACGTACCCGACGCCTGGGGCGGAACCGGCCAGATAGAGGTGTGCCTGTTCAACAATTTCAACTTCGGAGGGTATAACTCTGACGATGCGTCTGACGGCGCCCAGTGCGCTTTCTACATACCTTGGATCGTAGACAACGAGAACGTTCCGTTCCATACTACCGGCTGGCAGACGGTAACGATACCGTTCAGCGAGTTCCGCAAGTATGCCGCAGAGATAGAAGCCGGCGACTCTCCCACCTTCCGCGAGGTCATCGACGAGCGCAACGCCGCCACGTACAAGAACTTCGGCATGGGCTTCGTCAACACCGACATCACGCTCGGCGACGGTACCGAGTTTAAGTCTTCGGTATTCACGGGACGCATCTATATCGACAATTGGCGTATCGTGCCTTGCGCAAGCGAAATAATATCAGACTTCCCCGACGAAGAAGAATAATCCATAAGCAGACCGGCCGGCGGGCTGCATTCCGCCGCCTGGCGGCCGGTCAACTTAAAGTAACATAACAAAAAACAGAATATCATGAAACTGAACAAGATAATTTTCCCGATGCTTGCCGCCCCGCTGCTGCTCACGGGCTGCTATGACGAGAAGATGGAGTGGCACACTCCGGAGGGGCATAATCCCGTAACTTCCGACGAGATACCGCTGCAGCTTCAGGAGGAGATAGACCATTACGACTACATAAAGAACTACATGGCCCAGAATATGCCCGAGACGCCCATAGGAGTGGGCCTGACGGCCAACTATTATATCGACGCCGACGGCGAGCATCCCGACTATGCAGGACTTTGCGACGCACATTTCCAGCAGTTCGTAACGGGCAACGCCATGAAAATGGACGCTATGGTGAACGCTGACGGAACGCTTAACACGGCCACACTCAACGCTTTCACGGCCAAGGTTCCTGACGACAAGCAGATATTCGGCCACAACTTCATCTGGCATACGCAGCAAAGGCAGAACTACCTTTACTCGCTCATTGCTCCACAGATGATTGTCGAGACTGACGGCGACATCCTGACATTGCTCCAGAACGGCGACTTCGAGATGGGAAACACTACGGGCTGGAGCAGTTGGGGCAACAGTTCGACATACGAAGTAGTAGCAGGCGAAGGCTTTGACGGGTCATACGGCCTGGTGCTGAACAACCCGACAGACGCAGAAAGCCACGCAGCGCAACTGGCCTATGACCTGACCTCACCGCTGACGGTGGGCCAGACTTACGTGTTCAGGGCCAAAGTAAAATCGTCAACGCCGGCGGGCTCATTGCAGTTTGCCGTACAGAACAGCACCGATTATAGCGGAGAAGGATACTATACATTCTCTGTGGGCACTGACTGGACCGACATCGAATGCGAATATACCTGCACGATGGCCAACATGAACCGCATGCTGATAAATTTCGGAGCCGTGGCCGGCACCTATTACATCGACAACGTTGAGTTCGGAACGCGCATCGAGCAAGGCGCAGGCACACGGGCCAACCGCGCGACGCGCGCCACCACGATCACGTACATACTGAAAACTCCCAAAGAGAAGCGCCAGGCGCTGCTCGGAGCTATGGAGAGCTGGATAGGCGGAATGCTCGACCACGTGAAGAACGACACCCGTTTCGTGGGTTGGGACGTCATCAACGAGCCGATTACCGACGACGGCTACTACCGCGGCATTGACAACCACTTCGGCGGAAGCTGGGAAGACGCAAACGGCCTGACGCAGTATGACGCCGCTCCGGTAGAGAACGAGGAGACAGGACTTACGCTTAACTGGGGCGACAACCACTTCTACTGGGGCTATTACCTCGGCATGGACTACGCTACGAGAGCCTTCGAGATAGCCCGCGAGCACGCTCCCGGCATGAAGCTGTACGTCAACGAATACGGACTTGAGACAAATCCGACCAAACTGGCAAAGCTCATCGACTTCGTGAACTATATCGACCAGAACAGCACTACCCAGGTAGACGGCATAGCCACGCAGATGCACGTACAGGCTAACGGCATCACGAGAGAGCAGGTGGACCAGATGTTCCAGACCCTGGCCGCAACGGGCAAGCTGGTGCGCGTAAGCGAGCTTGACGTAGCCCTCGGAACATCATCGCCGACGCAGGAAGACCTGCAGCTGCAGTCAGACGTTTACCAGATGATTATCGAGTCGTACAAGGAGAACGTGCCTGCCGAGCAGCGCGGAGGCTTCGTAGTATGGACACTGTCTGACGCCGCCGATGAGCACGAGTACTGGCTCAAGGGCGACAAGCCCAACCTATTCGACGAGAACTACGGCCGCAAGATAGCCTACAAGGGCCTTTGCGACGGCATTGCCGGATACGACATCGGCGCTGACTTCAGCGGCGATATATGGAAAGACCAGGCTACCGAAGACCAGGAGGACGAGACCGGCGAAGAAGCAGCCGAACCTACTGAATAACAATGACTTACTACTAACCGGCGTCACTTCATGACAAGGCGCCGTGCAAAAGGCCATCTTTTAGCTTGTAAAAGGTGGCCTTTTATCGTGTAAAAGACCGTCTTTTGCAACGCGAAAGACGGTCTTTCGCAAAACACGGGGTAATCATATCACAATTAAAGGGTGACGACATAGTACAAAACGGGGCGGCAATCGTCTTTAAGGTATCATGAAACGTTATTTTATCACCTTACTGATATTGGCGGCGGGGATGGTCATTCCCGAGTCAATCATAGCGCAACAGCGCTACAAAATCGGAGTTTGCGACTGGATGGTGCTCAAGCGCCAGAAGCTCGGCGAGTTCAAGCTGGCCAAAGAGTTGGGCTGCGACGGACTCGAGATGGACATGGGCGGTCTCGGCACACGCAACTCTTTCGACAACAAGATGCGTGACCCCGAGTCGGTGCGCGTGTTCACCCACATGGCCGACAGCTTCGGCATTGAGGTTGGCTCGGTAGCCATGTCGGGCTTTTACGGCCAGAGTTTCGCCAAGAAAGAAAGCTGGCGATGGCTCATACAGGACTGCCTCAACACGATGGACGTGTTCGGGGCGAAGGTTGCCTTCCTGCCTTTGGGCGGCTGCGGCAATGACTGGCCAGCATCACCAGAGCTGCGCCAGCAGATAGTATGGCGGCTGCATGAGGCGGGCGAGATGGCCAAGGCCCGTGGCAAAGTTATCGGAATAGACACTCCGCTCGACGCCGAGGGCAACATCAGGCTGCTTGACGAAATAGGCTCCGACGGCATAAAGATATTCTACAAGTTCCAGACCGCCGTCGAGAACAAGCAAGACATCGCCAAGGAAATAAAGACCCTGGGCAAGGACCGTATCTGTGCCATCCACGCAAGCAATACCGACGGCGTGTGGCTGCGCCACGACAAGGCCATAAACATGAAGAAAATCAAGAAGGCGCTCGACGCCACCGGATGGTCCGGATGGCTCTTCGTTGAACGCAGCAGGGACGTCAACCAAGTGCGCAACGTAAAAGTTAATTATGGCGAAAATGTTAAATATTTAAAAGAAATACTGCAATGAGAAAAATTATCGCTATTTTTGTATCGCTAATAACATTGAATACCGTAAACGCCCAAACCTTTAAATTAGACTCCGACGGACGCGACCAAGGCTATGTGAACACCATCCTCGGCCGCTCGAAGAAAGTCACCGACGCCCTAAACATTACGGGCACGGCAAAGGGAGAGCAAGTAATGAACATCGTAGCTAACCGCTATTTCGAGCTAAATGACATTTATGAAGAGAGAGACAGCCTGAAGAAGGCGGCCTCGGCCCTTACCGGCGACGCGAAGAAACAGGCGCAGGCATTTGCCGAAAGCCAAAAGGACAGCAAGCTGTACCGCTCTCACTTCGCTTTCGATGCTGACCTGTCGCTGTTTCTCGACGCCTCGCAAATCGAGACGGTAAAGGACGTCATGACGTACAACGTTGTAAAAGTAACATATGACGCGCAGTGCGACATGATACCTACACTCACCGCAGAGGAGAAAGCCCAAATCCTTGCGTGGCTCAAGGAAGCCCGCGAGTTTGCCATAGACGCCGAGAGCTCAAAGAAGAAACACGAGGCCTTCGGCAAATACAAGGGCCGTATCAACAACTACCTGAGCAAGCGCGGATACAACCTTACTAAGGAACGCGAGGCTTGGGCAGAACGTGTAAAGGCAAGAGGAGGCACATTGTAATTCAAAATTCACAATTCATAATTCATAATTGGGTAAGCAGCGTCTACGCACATTGTCTGATACTAATACGTAAAAGACGGTTGAAGCCTATATAACCCGAGCAATGGCTATGAATTGTAGATTATGGATTACACAACAGAATGCCAAGCACGGCAGGCCAGCCGACAACCCGATTACGAATTATGAATTGTGAATTATGAATTATAAACTACTAACCCTATTTATCACCGCGGCCGTGTCAACACCAGCCGCGGCCCAGCAAAACGGCATTACCGACACACGCAACAGCAAGTATGCCGTAGTCAATTCAACACCTATTGACGCAGTCAAATGGAACGGAGGCTTCTGGGGCGAACGTTTCGGCGTATTCAGCGGCACATCCGTACAAAGCATGTGGGAGACATGGAAGTCTGACGAAGGCAAAAGCTACAACAACTTCCTAATAGCCGCAGGCAAGAAGAAGGGCAAACGCCACGGCCCGCCATTCCATGACGGCGACATGTACAAGTGGCTTGAGGCCGTTGCTGCCGTCTACGCGGTAAACAAAGACCCTGAGCTGGACAAAATCATGGACGACGTAATCGACCTGATAGCCCGCTCACAACGGCCTGACGGCTACCTGCACACGCCCGTTATCATAGCCGACAGACTGAAAGCGGAGAAACAGTCGGGCCAAATCGCGTCTGACGAGGCGAAAGAGAACGAGAATATCGGCACAAAGGTAGGCACCAGCGGCGACGGACGATTCGGCAATCCGCTGAACTTCGAGGCTTACAACCTCGGCCATCTAATAACCGCCGGTATCATACACAAGCGCGCGACGGGCAAGACAACCCTGTTCGACTGCGCCGTTAAGGCTGCCGACTGCCTTTACGACTTCTACATGAACCCGTCTGCCGACGCGCTGGAGAAAGGCGTCATCTGCCCGTCACACTACATGGCGGTGACCGAAATGTACCGTGAGACAGGCAACCAGAAGTACCTTGAATTGTCAAAGCAGCTCATAAACATACGCGACAGCGTGAAGAACGGCACCGACGACAACCAGGACCGCATACCGTTCCGCCAGCAGTACAACGCCATGGGGCACTCCGTCAGGGCTAATTACCTGTACGCCGGAGTGGCCGACTTGTACGTAGAGGACGGCGAGGCACAGCTGAAGAAGAACCTCGACGCCATCTGGAACGACCTGGTAAACCGCAAGATGTACATCAACGGAGCCTGCGGCGCGCTGTACGACGGCACCTCTCCCGACGGAACGGAGTACAACCCGGACCTCATACAGAAGGTACACCAGAGCTACGGACGCCCTTACCAGCTGCCCCACTCCACCGCCCACAACGAGACTTGCGCCAACATAGGCAACATGTTGCTAAACTGGAGAATGTTCCAGGCCACAGCCGACGCAAAATACACCGACCTCGTAGAGAACTGCCTGTACAACAGCATTCTCTGCGGAATAAGCCTTGACGGCACAGAATATTTCTATACAAACCCCCTGCGCATGTCGGACGAACTGCCCTACGACCTGCGCTGGCCCAACGAACGCGTGAAGTACATCAGCTGTTTCTGCTGTCCGCCAAACACGTTGCGCACACTTTGCGAGGCTCAGGACTATGCGTACAGCGTAGGAAAGGGCGAGATTTACGTCAATCTTTACGGCGCGAACACGCTCAATACAAAGCTTGAAGGCATTGGCGAGATTACCCTTGAGCAGAAGACCGACTACCCCTGGGACGGCAACGTGGCGCTTACGATAGCCAAGCTGAAGGGCAAGAAGGACTTTACACTAAAGCTCAGGATACCAGCTTGGTGTAAAGGCGCAAGGATACTCGTCAACGGCGAGCCCGTAAATGCCGACACAAGCAGCGAAAGCTACGCGGCCGTGACCCGCCAATGGAAGAAAGGCGACACGGTGACTCTCGACATGCCGATGGAAGCCAAGCTTATAGAAGCGAACCCGTTGGTTGAGGAATGCCGCGGACAAGTGGCCGTACAGCGTGGCCCGATACTGTATTGCATCGAGAGCAACGACCTCGGCGGCGCTGACATCGACAACATCGCGATACCGGCCGACGCCAAGTTTACGCCCGTTGAAACGACTATCGAAGGCAGCCGAATCATGGCTCTCGAGACTGAAGCCGTAGACCGTGGCGAGACATCATGGCAAGGCACACTTTACAGAGAGATTAACGACAACAACAAAAAAGTTAAAATACGCCTCATCCCCTACTACGCATGGGGCAACAGGGGCAAAAGCGAAATGACTGTATGGATACCCGTAAAACTCTAATAACATCAATCTTTGCCGTAACTATCGGCCTAACTTCGTATGCGACCGACTTGCTCGTCAAGCCGGGCGCATACTCTATCGAGAAAGCCCTGCAACAAGCACGTGAGGAAAGGCGGCTGAATAATGCCACGGACATCTGCCTGCGACTGCAGGAAGGCGTCTACCAGCTTAACCAACCGATAACGATACGCCCCGAGGACAACGGCACACGCATAGTGGCCGACGGCAAGGTGACCATCAGCGGAGGCGTAAGCATAAGCGGATGGAAGAAGGAAGGAAAGTGCTACGTGGCCGACGTGCCAGACTTCAACGGCCGTCCGCTGGAGTTCAGGCAGCTTTGGGTGAACGGGAAGAAGGCCGTAAGGGCAAGGGACGTCAACGACTTTGAGCAAATGTTCCGTATCCGCAGCGTCGACAAAGCCAACGAAACGATATACGTTCCGGCCAAGGCGGTGAAGAAAATCATTAACGCAAAATATCCGGAAATGGTGCTCCACGAGATGTGGTGCATAGCTAATCTACGAATCAAGAATATAAAAATCCAGGGCGACAGCGCCGCCGTGACTTTCCACCAACCCGAAAGCCACGTGCACTTCATGCATCCTTGGCCGTCGCCAATGGTCACAACGGACGGCCACAACTCGGCTTTCTACCTGACAAACGCCAAGGAATTGCTGGACAGCGAGGGCGAATGGTATCTTGACGCACGCGCGTCCAAACTGTATTACATACCCCGCAAGGGTGAGGACATGGGCAGCGCGGAGGTAATAGCGCCGGCGGTTGAGACGCTGGTACAGGTAGCAGGCACGCCGGACGAACCCGTCAAGGACGTAACCTTTGAGGGTATAACGTTCAGCTACGCCACCTGGATGCGTCCGTCTGTCAGCGGACATGCCCCTCTTCAGGCAGGAATGTACATGACCGAGGCGTACAAGCTGCGCCCGAAAATGGACCGTCCCAACGGCGACCACAAGCTGGACAACCAGGGATGGGTAGGCCGCCCGCCGGCAGCGGTAAGCCTCAACTGCGCCGAGAACGTATCGTTCACCAAGTGTACGTTCGAGCATAACGCATCGACAGGCCTCGACTACCACCTTTATATAAAAGGAGGAACGGTTGACCACTGCACCTTCCGCGACATCGGTGGCAACGGAATACTGGCCGGAGGCTTCAGTCCGGAGGGTTTCGAGGCGCACAAGCCTTACGACCCGGCCGACAGACGTATCATCTGCACGGGGCTGAACATCACCAACAACCTCATCACCGACGTAACCAATGAAGACTGGGGCTGTGTAGGTATAGGCGCAGGCTTCGTAAGGGACATACGCATCTGCAACAACGAAATTAGCGACGTATCCTATACGGGCATATCCGTTGGCTGGGGATGGAACCAGCAACCCTGCTCCATGGCAAACAACCTGATTAGCGGTAACCTGATATACAACTACGCCAAGCACATGTACGACACTGCGGGAATATACACCTTGGGCGCGCAACCCCACTCTCTGATAGAGGGGAACGTTGTCCGCGACATCTATACCCCAAGCTATGTGCACGACCCTGAGCACTGGTTCTACCTGTACACCGACGAAGGTTCGTCAGGCATTACGGTACGCAACAACTGGACTCCTGCGGAGAAATACCTCAAGAACGCCAACGGCCCGGGCAACACATGGGAGAACAACGGCCCTGCTGTAGCCGACAGTATCAAGGCCAACGCAGGCATAAGGAAATAGCGGAGCAAATTTCATGGTTTGCGAAAGGCGGCATTTCGCGCTGCGATTTGCCGTCTTTTACCGTACAAAAGACGGTCTTTTACAAAGCAAAAGGCCGCATTCCGCAAGACAGAAGGTAACACGCTGAATGTCAACAAGTTAAAACCTAAGTAAGAATCAATGGCCGTTAACGCGGCAATAACATTGTTCAAGGCTAAACCACTACTAACCATAAAAAAACAATATAACAAGAAACTAATATATGGAAAAGACGAAAAGCAGCTTGAAAAGCACCATCGCGGTGTCGCTGACAAACTATCTTGACGCCGGAGCCATCGTTGCCGGCGCCAGCGGACTTACCCTCTGGCAGGACTATCTCGGACTGACCGAGGGACATCTCGGCCTGCTCAACGCCATTAGCGCCAACTGTCTTGGCGCCGCGATAGGCGCCATCATCGGCGGATTCCTTGCCGACAAGTACGGGCGCAAGGCCATCTATACGTACAACATGCTGGTGTACATGCTCGGCGTGGCGCTCATCATGTTCTCGTTCAACTTCCCCATGCTGCTTGCCGGCTTCCTTGTTACCGGCATTTCAGTAGGCGTGGGCGTACCGGCGTCGTGGACCTACATTTCAGAAAACTCCGAAGTAGGCAACCGCGGACGTAACATAGGCATATCACAGATGGCATGGGGCATTGGTCCTACCATCATCCTGATACTCGGAACGCTGCTCGCGCCACCTACGGGAGCCACCGCCGACAGCGCCGGAGTGTTGTTCGCCCCTGTCGTCAAGACGCTTGCCGACCTGCTTACCGGCGGCACAGCCGAAGGCACTGCGCTCAACGTGTTCAGCAGCCGAATAGTGTTTGCCTCGCTGTTCATCGTGGCATTTATCGCATGGAACCTGCAACGCCGCCTCGACGAGTCGGCAGAGTGGAAGGCGGAAAAGGCAAAGGCAACCGCCGACGGCAATAAAGGCACATTCGCGTCGTTCGGTTCACTCTTTACAAATAAGGTCAACATCCGCACGATACTCTTCCTTGCGGGTATCTACCTTACATGGAACCTGGTAAGCTCGGTGATGGGCTTCTTCCAACAGCACATATACGAGACGGCCGGAGGGCTCTCTAATCAGCACGCCAACATGCTTTCCGTGGCGCAGTGGGTAATCATCATCATCACAACTTTCTTCTTCTCGATGGTTGTCGACAAGGTTAACCAGCGCTGGCTCTACGCTTTCGGCGTGGGCATGGGCGTAATCGCCTGGGTGATTATCGTCACGATAGGCGTCAACAGCATTGCGGGCCTGCTCTTCTTCACCCTCATCTGGGGTATACAGGCCGGCGTTTCGGTACAGTCGTTCTATGCTCTGTGGGCCTCTGAGCTGTTCCCTGCCAAGTACAGGGCTGCCGCCCAGGGCATAATGTTCTTCATCGTACGCGGCGTATCGGCACTGTGGGGACTCGGTTTCGTATACATCTACGGCGAGAACGGCGAGGGATTCACCCTTGCGGCGTACATCATGATGGCTCTGTTGGTTATCTCAATGTTAATCGGAACAATATGGACACCGCAGACAAGAGGCAAGACACTTGAACAAATAACAAAAGAAAGATATGGCGACGACATCTAAAGCAACGTGGATTTGGTATCCGGGCGACTACGAGATCTGGCTCGGCAACAAGATGAACAACCGCCGCACCGACCGCGGCGCATACTTCCCGCCGTTCTGGAAGCAGGACAGCCATTACGTAACCGTTGAGTTCAGCAAAGCCGTGAGCCTTGCTGAAGACGAGACGCTGACCATTGCCACGGAGGGCGACTACAACATAAAGATTGACGGTAAAATGCTGTTCGGCATGCCTGCAACGTTCACGCTGCCTGCCGGAGAACACCGCATAAACATAAAAGTACACAACCAGGCCACTCCGCCAGCTCTATACGTAAGCGGAAAGACTGTAAATACAGACGCCACATGGAACGTAACGTTCGAGGACAAGGAGTGGATTGACGAAAGCGGAAAGGCCAGCGACACGTCGTCAACGGTCTACATGCCCGCCGGTTGCTGGAACTTCAACACGCCGGAGCAACTGCCCTCGGCGTTCAACCTTAGCCGCAAGCGCATCTGTCCGGTAAACAATGACGGCAGCCTGTACGACTTCGGCCGCGAGACCTTCGGCTATGCCGTGCTCAAAGGCATAAATGGCAACGGCACGATAGACCTGTATTACGGCGAAAGCGAGGAAGAGGCACGCGACAAGGAGTATTGCGAGACACTGGACAAGCTCGTCGTAAAGGACGGCAAAGTGACTGACCTTGCCACGAACAAGACCACCGAGCTTACAGCTGAATATGTCATGTCGAACAGCAAGGCGCTGCGCTTCATCTACATAGAGACCAAAGGTTGTACCGTAGACGGCGTGGAACTTGACTACGAGTACATGCCAGAGACGGAGAAAGGCACATTCAAATGCAATGACGAAGAGCTGAACCGAATATGGGAAATAGGCGCTTACACGATGCAGCTTACTTCCCGCGAGTTCTTCATCGACGGCATAAAGCGCGACCGTTGGGTGTGGAGCGGCGACGCATCGCAAAGCTACCTGATGAACTATTACCTCTTCAACGACAACGAGATGGTAAAGCGCACAACGTGGCTGTTGGCCGGCAAGGCTCCGATAACGAGCCACATCAACACCATTATGGACTACACGTTCTACTGGTTCAACTCCGTTTACGACTACTACATGTACAGTGGCGACCGCCATTTCCTGACTCAGATATACCCGACGATGCAGACCTACATGACGTACGTGCTCGGACGCACCGACGAGGACGGCATGGTGGAGGGTCTTCCGGGCGACTGGGTGTTCATAGACTGGGCAGACAAGCCCATGGACAAGCAGGGACAGATAGCCTTCGAGCAGATACTCTTCAGGAAATCGCTTGAGTCCATAGCCGCCGTTGCAGCGCTTGTGGGGGACAATGAGAGCGCCGACAAATACGCAAACATGGCCGATGAGCTGGGCAAGAAGCTGCTGCCCTACTTCTGGAACGATGACAAACAGGCGCTTATGCACAACCGCCGTGACGGCAAACAGAGCGAAGAGGTGTTCCGTTATCCCAACATGTTCGCCATAATGTACGGCTATCTTGACAAGGAAAAGCAGGATGCGGTGAAGCGTTCGGTAATCCTCAATGACGACGTTCTCAAGATAACGACCCCCTACATGCGTTTCTACGAGCTTGAAGCACTGTGCATGCTCGGCGAGCAAGACCGTGTAATGCAGGAAATGAAAGCTTATTGGGGCGGCATGTTAAATGAAGGAGCCACATCGTTCTGGGAGAAATACAACCCCGAAGAGAAAGGAACGGCACGCCTGGCGATGTACGGTCGCCCGTACGGCAAGAGCCTCTGTCATGCCTGGGGAGCAAGTCCCATATACCTGCTCGGCCGATATTACCTCGGCGTAGAGCCGGTAAAACCAGGTTACGAGGAGTACACCGTAAGACCGAAACTCGGCGGACTGGAATGGATGGAGGGCAATGTGCCCACTCCTTTCGGCTCAGTCTACGTCAAAATGGACGCCAACACTATAACCGTAAATAGCGACGGAGGCCACGGTACGCTCATTATCGGTGACAAGAACAACGAAAGAAAGATAGAAATACTACCCGGAAAAGAAATCAACGTGAACTTATGAAAACAGCACGCAACCTACTGATTACGAGTATTACACTGGCTTTGACCGGCTGTGGAAGCACAACCACGAAAGTCGTTACCGAACAATCGCTGCCGCAAACGCAATACGCGGCGTCGCTTGTGGAGAAATATATCCCCTCAATAGGCAAGGGATACAAGATAAACATAGGCTTAGCCGCCGACACAACAGGCCTCGAAAAGGAAGGATTTACAATAAAGAGAAAGGGCAAGAAGATTACAATCACGGGAAATGATGCGTCCGGTGCCATCTACGGAACTAACCGCATGCTTGAATATTTCACACAATACGGCAATCTCGAAATGCCCGAAATAATTGTCGACTCTCCCGAGATGAAAATCCGCGGAGCATGCGTGGGCCTGCAAAAGACGGTTTACCTGCCCGGCCATAAGGTTTACGAGTATCCTTATACACCGGAAAACTTCCCGTGGTTCTATGACAAAGAGCTGTGGATAAAGTATCTTGACATGCTCGCAGCGGACAATATGAACGCCGTTTTCTTGTGGAACGGCCATCCGTTTGCCTCACTTGTCAAGCTCAAAGACTATCCCTTTGCCGCGGAAGTTGACGATGCGACTATGGCGAAGAACCAGGAGATGTTCTCGTTCCTCACCACCGAGGCGAAGAAACGCGGCATTTGGGTTATCCAAATGTTCTACAACATCATTCTGTCGAAGCCCTTTGCCGACCATTACGGCATTCCGACGCAGGACCGCAACCGTCCTATTACGCCGTTGATAAGCGACTACACCCGCAAAAGCATTGCCGCGTTTATCGAGAAATACCCAAATGTGGGCTTCCTTGTGTGTCTCGGTGAGGCCATGGCAACAATCGAGGATGACGTTGAATGGATGACGAAGACCATCATTCCGGGTATCAGGGACGGTCTGAAAGCATCCGGACGGACTGACGAACCGCCGATTATCCTGCGCTCACACGACACCGACGGACCGCTGGTATTGAAGAAATCGCTGCCGCTTTACAAGAACATATACACCATGACGAAGTATAACGGCGAGTCATTGACGACGTACGAGCCGGGCGGGCCATGGGGAGAAACGCAGAAACAGCTTAGCAGCGTAGCCCCGATACACATCAGCAACGTGCACATCCTGGCCAACCTCGAGCCGTTCCGTTGGAGTTCGCCGGCATTTACGCAAAAAGCCGTACAGGCAATGCACCGTGTTCACGGAGCAAACGGTCTGCACCTGTACCCACAGGCGAGCTATTGGGACTGGCCTTATACGGCCGACAAACTGCCCGGAGGCAAACGACAGCTGCAGATTGACCGCGACTGGATGTGGTACGCGGCATGGGGACGTTACTCATGGAACTGCCATCGCGGCACAGACAATGCTTATTGGGAAAAGCGGCTGGCCGACTTTTACGGCACGGACACGCTCACCGCAAGGCGCATTATCGAAGCACTTGACGAAAGTGGAGAGATAGCGCCCAAGCTGTTAAGGCGTTTCGGCATAACCGAAGGCAACCGCCAGACACTTCTCTTGGGCATGAAGATGGGACAACTCATCAACCCGTACAAGTACACTGTTTACGAGGAGTTCTACCAAAGCTGCGGTCCTAAGGGCGAGAAGCTCATCGAATACGTCGAGAAAGAGTGGAAACACCAGCCTCACGAGGGCGAACTGCCGCTCGACATCATCAACCAATGCGTGACGCACGGCGACAAAGCAGTGGCCGCAATAAGCGGACTCAGTGGCAAAATAACGAAGAATAAGGACGAGTTTGACCGTCTCGTGAACGACATGAACTGCTACAAGGACTTCGCTTACTCGTTTAAGTACAAGGTGTTGGCGGCACAACAGGTGCTCAACTACAAGTGGAGCAAGGACATAAACTTCCTTAACAAAGCCGTGCCGCTGCTCGAAAAGAGCAACGATTACTACAAAATGCTTGTAGATAAAACAGAAAATACTTATCTTTACGCCAACAGTATGCAGACGGGACACCGCCGAATACCCGTTGGCGGGGATGATGGCAAGTTCAAGACATGGACGGAAATGATGCCCGTTTACGAGGAAGAACTGGCCAACCTGAAGTCAAACATAATAAAGCTGACATCTCCCAACCAGGCTGACGACCAGGAAGAAAAGATAGTAAAGGCTGAAAACGCTCCCGTAAAACTCATCAGCAATTACGAGAGAATAAAGCTGGAGAAAGGCGTCAAGCTGTTCGAGAACCGTGACGAAGCCATCGACTCGCTTGCTCCAGAGCTTGAAGGATTGGAGGCGTTGATTATGAATCGCGACACGACCCGCATTAACGGAGGCGTAGTTGAGTTTGAAACCGACAAGCCGGTGAAAATGCTCGTAGGCTTCTTTATTGACGATCAAAACAAGTTCGCAAGTCCTCCGAAACTCGAGATTGACGCCACCGGAAACGAATTCGGCCAGGCCGAGCCTATTATAAGCAATGCCATCGTCATGTCAAACATGCCCATCGTGAACATCCACGCATACCACATGCCAGCCGGACACCACACCATCCGCTTGCCGAAAGGTATCATAATGGTGGCAGGATTCACGGCAACCGACCTTAAAATCCGTGACGCCGGACTCAACGGTTTGAGTGATGAAGTAGACTGGTTGTTCATGGAATAACATAATGATAAAAAACAACGCTCTTGCAAAAGGTGCCCTTTTACAATGCGAAAGGCCATCTTTTACACGATGAAAGGCCACCTTTTGCAAGCCAATATGCCGTGTTTTACAACCTCGGAAAAATCGAGGCTAAACGTATCCGACAAACGCCTATATCAAGAAAGAAATGGTTAGAAACATAATCTTCATACTATTACTACTAATCGCGGCCGACTCACAAGCGCAAAACCGTAACCGCCGGCGCGCCAAGGCACAACCAACGGTACAGACGGAGGTGAGCCAAGAGGCGATGCGTAACATATATAACAAGGTAAGGACTCCGTACAAATACGGCCTTGTTGTCGCTCCCGAGAGCAATGACAGGAAAGTAGACTGCCCCACGGTGTTCCGCCAAGGCGACATGTGGTACATGACTTACGTGTGCTACAACGGCTCTAACGGAACCAACGGCCGCGGCTACGAGACATGGATAGCCGAGAGTAAAGACCTTCTCCACTGGCAAACCCTCGGCCGTGTGCTGGCTTTCGGCAACGAAGGCTGGGACATGAACCAGCGTGGAGGATTCCCTGCGTTGATTGATAACGAATGGGGCGGCAGTTATAACATCCAGAAGTTCAAGGACCGCTATTGGATGACCTACATAGGAGGAGCCGGAACCGGATACGAATCGGTCAACGCTCCGCTCAGTATCGGACTTGCTTCAACCGATGGCGACGTGACCAAAGCCCATTTATGGGAAACCTACAAGAAGCCCATAATGTCGTATGACGATAAGGAAGCGCAGTGGTGGGAGCAGATGACCCAGTACAAAAGCACGGTCTACATGGTGGACAAAAAGAAGTTCGGATACCAGTTCATGATGTTCTACAACGCTGCGGGAAAGAACGAGACACATCCGAAGGGTGAGCGTGTTGGCATTGCTTTCTCGAACGATATGAAGAAATGGAAACGCTATGAGGGCAATCCCGTCTTTGCGCACGACTCTGACGGCACAATAACCGGCGACGCGCAGATAGTAAAGATGGGCAACCTTTACGTGATGTTCTACTTCTCTGCGTTCAATCCTACTCGTGAATACAACGCCTTCAACACGTTCGCTGCCAGCTATGACCTCATCCATTGGACTGACTGGCAGGGCGAAGACCTCATCACTCCGTCGAAACCTTACGACGAAATGTTTGCCCACAAGAGTTGCGTTATCAACCATAACGGAGTGGTGTACCACTTCTATTGCGCAGTGAACAACCATGACCAGCGCGGTATTGCCGTTGCGACAAGCAAACCGATGGGCAAGAGTGAAGTGAACTTTCCGCGTCCTAACGCAACGGGAAAGAGGTTTATCACCTCATTGAACGACAATTGGAGCATTACGTTCGACCGCAAGACATTCGTCAAGGACATACCTTTCAACCTCGACGATTACTACGGCGCGCTGCAAAAAGAGCACGGCAACCTGCATGGTAACGCAACGTTCAAGAAAACGTTTACCGCTCCCGACATGGACGGCAAGCAGTACTTCATCCGATTTGAGGGCGTAGGCACATACGCCGAAGTGACCCTCAACGGCAAGCGTCTCGGCCGTTACGACATCGGCAGGACAACAAAGACGATAGACATAACCAAGAACGTCAACAAGGGTGGCGACAACGAACTTACAGTAAGAGTATCACATCCCAAGGGAATAACCGACATGCCGTGGGTATGCGGCGGTTGCAGTTCCGAATGGGGATTCAGTGAAGGCTCTCAACCGTTCGGCATTTACCGCCCCGTAGTTCTCGAAATAACGGACAAGACACGTGTTGAACCGTTCGGAACGCACATCTGGAACAACGCTACGGCAGACAGCCTGTTTGTCGAGACGGAAGTGAAGAACTACGGTAACACCGCCGACACCATAAGCGTTATCAGTAAAATATGCGATAAGAGCGGTAAACAGGTTATCCGCCTGACCGACAATATCGTGCTGAAACCGGGCGAAATGAAGCTCGTAAAGCAACAAGCAGCCATCAAGGACGCACACCTTTGGGACGTTGACGACCCTTATCTGTACACACTCAACACCATTTTGAAACGTAACAATAAGGCCACTGACGACCTCGTTACGCCCTTCGGAGTGCGAACGTCAAGCTGGCCGCTCAACAGAAAAGACGGTGACAACCGCTTCTACCTGAACGGCAAGCCTGTATTCATCAACGGAGTGTGCGAGTACGAGCACCAGTTCGGACAGAGCCACGCCTTTACCGACGCGCAGATTGACGCCAGAATAAAGGAAGTGAAAAGCGCCGGATTCAACGCTTTCCGTGACGCCCACCAGCCACACAACCTGCATTACAAAGACCTGATAGACAAGGAAGGCCTGCTGTGGTGGCCCCAATTCTCAGCTCATATATGGTATGACACGCCCCAGTTCCGCGAAAGTTTCAAGCGCCACCTGGTGCAATGGGTTAAGGAACGCCGCAACTCTCCGTCCATTATACTGTGGGGATTGCAGAACGAGAGCACCCTGCCCGCTGACTTTGCAAAAGAGTGCATGGACATAATAAAGCAGATGGACCCGATGTGCGCCACCATGCGCCTCGTGACAACCTGCAACGGCGGCGACGGAACCGACTGGAATGTAGTGCAGAACTGGAGCGGAACGTATGGCGGAAAGCTCGAGAACTACGCCGAGGAACTGAAACGTGACGACCAGCTGCTCAACGGCGAGTACGGCGCATGGCGCACCGTGGGCAACCATACGGGACAAAGATACACCGAGGAGAAATTCTGCGACATCCTTGAACGCAAGGCTCAGCTGGCCGAGAGCGTTAAGGACAGCGTGTGCGGACAGTTCCAATGGATACTGCAAAGCCACGACAACCCCGGACGACGCCAGCCTGACGAGGGTTTGAGGCGTATCGACAAGGTTGGCCCGTTCAACCATAAAGGAATCCTTACCACATGGGAACAGCCTACGGACGCATTCTATATGTACAAGTCACGCTACACTCCGGCTTCTGAGGAACCGATGGTGTACATCGTGCCCAACATCACTACGGACAGCATCCGCGTTTACAGCAACTGCGACTCCGTAGCTCTGCAATGCGGATGGTGGAAAGAACAAAAGACAAGAGAAGCCAACACGACACTCTATAAATGGCATAACGCAGAGCTGAAAGGCGACCTGCTCATTGCCACGGCCTACTTCAACGGCCAACCGGCAGCAGCCGACACGCTGGCCCTGCCATCGTTCCGCACATGGAACGAGCAGATACTGAAGCCCGCCGAAGGCTACCATTATCTGTACAACATAAACTGCGGAGGCGACACCTACACTGATATCTTCGCCACGGAGTGGACACAGGACAACACTAAATGGTCGCGCTCATGGGGCGACAGGTTCCCGAAGGAGGCTAATTCGTACATGGCCAGCCAGACGTCAAATCCGCTGTTGCCCGTATCGCCGCTGTTCCGCACATCGCGTTTCGGCCGCCACGAGCTGTCATACTCGTTCCCCGTACGCCCCGGCGACTACCGTGTTGAGCTGTATTTCATCGAGCCCTGGTATGGCCCGGGCGCCAGCGAAACAACCGATTGCGAAGGACTGCGCCTCTTTGACGTGGCTATCAACGACAGCACCTGCATCCGCGACCTCGACGTATGGGCACAGGCACGCTACGCAAAACCCTACAAACGTGTGCTGAACGTCCACACTTCCGGCGACAGAATAAAGATTGACTTCCCGAAAGTGAGCGCCGGACAGGCCATAATCTCTGCCATAGCAATAGCCTCGAAAGACCCTGACGCCGCTGCCGACTATCCCGAAATAAAAGACGACAGCCTATGGCATAAGTTCGACAAAGACATCCTTGTGGAAATGCCAGACAGCCTGCTGCCGCCACGCACAAGCAGCGCCATAGAGGTGGACGGCATGGTGAAGGACAGCACAATGACGTGGAACTTCAACGTGGGAGTAGCCAAAGTCTACGCGATGCGTTTCCGTTACTACAACCCCGAGGCTGTAAGGAACCTGCACGTGAAAATCACCGACCTCAACGGCGTAGTCTACAAGGAGGACGACATCACGTTCCTGCAGACTCCGGTGAAGAAGACAAAGCGCCGCAACACCAGCATAACCACAGGCTCGCAAATCAACGCGGGCAGCTATATCGTGACGCTCAGCGGCGAGGGACTCGACAAAATGCTGTTCGAGAAACTTACGATTGAATAACCCTCTGATACTCAACGCATTGCAAAAGGCCGTCTTTTAGACTGCGAAAGACCGTCTTTTACCGTCCAAAAGACGGCCTTTTACAATGTGGTTTGCCGTCTTTCGCTAAACAATGAAAAAGACACCGCACTACAATACTTTACCCGAAACATAACAAGAGACAATTCATAATGAGACATCTACTATTGACAGCAGCGCTCGCCCTGTGCTCGGCAATGGCCGCAGGACAAGGGCACGACTGGGAAAACCAATACGTCATGTCGATAAACCGTGAACCGGCACGGGCCTCGTTCACGCCTTACGGCACAACGCCGGGCGACAGACAGATGTCGCTTGACGGCCTGTGGAAGTTCAACTGGACAAAGACGCCCGACGAACAACCCGAGAATTTCTATCAAAAAGACTTCGACGACACGTCATGGACGACCTTCAGCGTGCCCGGCGACTGGGAAGTCAACGGCTACGGCACGCCCATATACAGCAGTTCGGGCTACACGTTCAAGATTGACCCGCCATTCGTAATGAAGGAACCGAAGCGCAAGTACACGGCATTCGTCGAGCGTAACCCCACCGGTTGCTACCGCCGCACATTCACGATACCCAACGATTGGAAGAGCAAGGAGGTGTACATACATTTCGGTTCGGTGGCAAGTGCGTTCTACGTTTACGTCAACGGCCGGCAGGTAGGCTACTCTGAGGGCAGCATGGAACCGGCTGAGTTCCGCCTTACGCCCTACCTCAACAGCGGCGAGAACCTCATAGCGTTGAAAGTTCTGAAGTATTCCGACGGCAGTTACCTTGAAGACCAGGACATGTGGCGCCTCGCCGGAATACACCGCAGCATATATCTTTACGCCACGCCGCCCATCCGCATTCGTGATTTCGGCGTGCGCACGCTGCTTGACGACAACTATCGCGACGCACGACTCGTAATCCATCCCGAACTGTCGGTTATCGAAGGACAGCGCGGAGAGGGCTATCACGTAGAGGCACAGCTGTACGACGCCAACGGCAAAGCCGTGCTCGACAGCGTTCTGAAACAGGATGCCGTCCCCATGCTGAACCTCGACCACAAGGGCAAAATCATGAACGCGCGCAACCCGCAACGTGGTTACGCCCCCTACGGATGGCTCGAAGCTACGGTTAAGAACCCGCTAAAATGGACGGCAGAGACGCCTAACCTCTACACACTGAAGTTGGCCTTGGTCGACGATAAGGGCAACAAGATTGAACAGGTGGAAACCAAAATCGGATTCCGCCGCCTTGAAATAAAGGACGGCCGCTTCCTTGTCAACGGCGTGCCGACCCGCTTCCGCGGAGTGAACCGTCACGAGATGGACCCCGTAACGGGCAAGGTGATGACCATGGAACGCATGGAGAAGGAGATAAGACTGCTGAAGCAGGGCAACATCAACGCCGTGCGCACATGCCATTATCCCAACGACCCGCGCTGGTATGAGCTGTGCGACAAGTACGGAATATACGTAATGGACGAGGCCGACATCGAGGAACACGGTCTGCGCGGACAGCTTGCGAGCGACCCTACATGGGCCGCCGCCTTCATGGACAGGACGCAGCGCGTGGTAATCCGCGACCGCAACCATGCCTGCGTAGTGTTCTGGTCGCTCGGTAACGAGTCCGGATGGGGCCCCAACTTCGCGGCAACGGGAGCATGGGTGAAGGAATATGACCCGACACGTTTTGTACATTACGAAGGCGCTCAAGGCCCTGACAGCAAAGACCCGGCCACCGTTGACGTGATAAGCCGCTTCTATCCGCGCGTACAGGAAGAGTATCTCAATCCCGGAGTGAAGGACAACAACATGGAACGTCCCGAGAACGCACGCTGGGAAAGGCTCCTTTCCATAGCGCAGAAGACCAACGATAACCGTCCCGTCCTGACCAGCGAGTATGCCCACGCTATGGGTAACGCCATGGGAAACTTCAAGGAATACTGGGACGAAATATACAGTCACCCGCGCATGTTGGGCGGTTTCATCTGGGAATGGGCCGACGAGGGCATCTTCAAGCGCCGTGACGACGGCAAGACTATGGTTGCATACGGCGGCGACTTCGGCGACGCTCCTAACCTCGGAGCCTTCTGCATAAAGGGCATTGTTACGTCAACCTGCGAACCAACGCCAAAATACTACGAGGTGAAAGCTGTCTACGCACCGATAAAACTGACATTGGACGGCAGCAAGGTGAACGTAATCAAGCGTGACGAACATGTTTCATTAGACAACTATACGTTCCTCTGGAACATCACGGAGAACGGTAAAGTTACGAAGAAAGGCGTACTTGAGGACTTAACCCTGCCCACATTAAAATATGACGAGAACAAGGACGTACGCCTGAACATAAGCGTCGTCCTCACAAACAGCACCCCTTGGGCAGACGCGGGGCATGAGGTCTGCAACGAGCAGTTCGTAATCAACGACCGCATGGCTACCGCATTCAAGGCAAAGAAACTGAAGACGGGCAAGCAGGCAGACATCGAAGAAGCCAAGAAATGGTTTGATATGGTGCGTCCGCACTTCTTCCGCGCCCCCACGGACAACGACAAGGGCTTCGGCAACTGGATTGCGAAGGACTGGAAGAACAACCGTCTTGACTCTCTCTCAACCACAATCACCAAGCCTTTGGAAGCCGTAAGGAATGCCGACGGCACAGTGACGGTAAGCGTATCCACAACCAACAAATACATCAACGGCAGCATACGCGCCGACTATACATACAAGATGGACGCCGAAGGGTCGGTAGACTTCCATGCCACCTACACCCCAGAAGGCACGCTTCCGCCGCTCCCCTGCATGGGCAACACGTTTGTCCTGCCCAAGGAGATGACACAGTTGAGCTGGTACGGAATGGGACTTCAGGACACGTATCCCGACCGACTGGAGGCTGCCTCGATAGGACGCTGGAACAGTACGGTAGCCGAACAATACGTGCATTACGCCCGTCCGCAGTACTCGGGCAACCATGAGCAGACGGCAGAGGTGACCATCACCGACGCTAAAGGCCGCGGATGGCGTATCACAGCAGAGGCCGGCAAGCCGTTCTCATTTACCGCTCTGCCCTACTCTACGGCACAACTTTACACCACGGCGCACGACTGCGACCTCGCTATCGAGGACAACGTTTACCTTAATATAGACGCCGCCGTGATGGGACTGGGCAACAGTTCGTGCGGCCCTGGCGTGCTGACGAAGTACAGCATACCGCAAAAGCCGCACACGCTGCACGTCCGTTTTACGAGAATAAAATAATAAAAGAAATAAAAACAAAGAGCAAGGCCTAAACGAGAGGAACGTGATTGTCAAGCAGAACAGGCATTTCTACTTACTCCTTCTCTCCCTACTCCTTCTCCCCTAAACAAAACAAAGATGAAGAAACTATTGATTTCAGCCCTACTGCTGGCATCGTTCGCAACTGGAGCATTCGCGCAAGGCAGCGTGTACACACAGCGCCAGTACCTTAGCGGACATGGCAGCGACGACATGGTAGAATGGGATTTCTATTGCACTGGAGGCAACAACTCGGGCAAGTGGACAAAAATCGGCGTGCCGTCGTGCTGGGAGCTGCAAGGCTTCGGCACTTACCAATACGGCATGAAGTTCTACGGTAAACCCTTTCCCGACGGTATTGCCGACGAGAAAGGCATGTACAAGTACGAATTTACGTTGCCAAAAGAATGGGAAAACCACCACATCGACCTCGTGTTTGAGGGTTCGATGACCGATACCGAGGTGATGATCAACAAGCGCAAGGCTGGTTCGCTGCACCAAGGAGCGTTCTACCGATTCACTTACGACGTGACCGACCGTGTGTTCTTCGGCGACAAGAAAAACCTTCTCGAGGTAACTGTAAGCAAGGAAAGTACCAACAAGGGCGTTAACCTTGCCGAGCGTCGTGCCGACTACTGGAACTTCGGCGGCATATTCCGCCCCGTGTTTATTGTCTGCAAACCTGCCATAAACATCGAGCGGACGGCAATAGACGCAAAGGCGGATGGCTCGTTCAGCGCCTTTGTCCTGCTCAACCATACGCTCGAAGGAGCAAAAGTGCGCACCACGATAAGCGACATGAGTGGCAAGAAAGTGGCTGAAAACACTACTGCCGTGCGCCAAGGCAGCGACCATGCAGACGTTACATTCAACGTTTCCAATCCTAAGCTGTGGACTGCCGAGACGCCTAACAGATACCAGGTGGAGTTCGCGCTCATCGATGGCAACGGCAAAACGCTGCACATCGAACGCGACAAGTTCGGCTTCCGCACCATAGAGACACGCGAGGGAGACGGCCTGTACATCAACGGAAAGAAAGTAAACATACGCGGAGTGAACCGCCACAGTTTCTGGCCTGAGAGCGGTCGTACGCTGAACAAACAGCTCAACATCGCAGACGTGGAGCTTATCAAGAGCATGAACATGAACTCCGTTCGCCTGTCTCACTATCCGGCAGACCCAGAGTTTTATGATGCATGTGACAGTCTTGGCCTTTACGTCATGAGCGAACTGAGCGGTTGGCACGGTCATCACGAGACAATCAACGGACAAAAGCTCATCAAGGAGATGATAACCCGTGACGTAAACCATCCTTGCATCATCTGGTGGAGCAACGGAAATGAGAAGGGATGGAACACCGAACTGGACGGAGAGTTCCACAAATGGGACATTCAGAAGCGTCCCGTTCTTCATCCGCAAGGCAACTACGGAGGGTATGAGACCATGCATTACCGTTCTTATGGAGAAAGCGAAGAACACATGCGCCGCCCACAAATATTCATGCCGACGGAGTTCCTGCACGCCCTTTACGACGGCGGAGCCGGTGCCGGACTGTATGACTACTGGGAACTCATGCGTTCATGGCCGCGCTGTGCAGGCGGATTTATCTGGGCATACGCCGATGAAGGAGTTGTCCGCACAGACCTTAACAACATGATTGACAACGTCGGCAACTACGGAGCTGACGGCATTGTAGGCCCCCACCACGAGAAAGAGGGCAGCTATTACACGGTAAAACAAATCTGGAGTCCGGTACAAGTGTTTATGCCTGAGAACTTCAATGGTACACTCAACGTTGAAAACCGTTACAACTTCCTCAGCCTTGACAAGTGTAAATTTGATTATTCTTACATAAAATACAATGGAGCTAACACCGAAACCGTGAAAAGCGGAACTGTAAACGGCGCCGACATCGCTCCCGATTCAAAGGGAACCATCAGCATTCCTGCCGCTCCAGACAATGCCGACGCACTCAGCGTAAAGGCTACCGACCAGTATGGCGAGGAACTCTTCACCTGGGTTTTCAAACTGAAAAACTCCGACAATATATATAAAGGTGGCGCAAAAGGCAGCAAACCGACAGTCAGCGGCAATACCGTTAAGGCAGGAAACGTGACTTACACATTCTCTGAGACTGACGGAACACTGGCAAGCGTAACGACAAATAAAGGCGAATATACATTCAAAAACGGCCCCAAATTCTTCGCTTACCGCCGTGCGGATAGGTCATTCGACCAGTTCTACAACCACGACGACCCTGAAGCCGAGAAGAAAAAGACCACTTATACTGAGTACATTGACCAAGGCACATTCGTCAAGACAACAACAAAGGACGGCGAAAATGATACTGTTATAGTAACTTCCGAATACAAACTCGGTTCACTTCAAAAGGCGGAATGGCACATTGCGCCCGACGGTGGAGCACGTCTTGTCTACACATATTGCTTCAACGGTGTTGTAGACCTCATGGGAGTAAAATTCGATATGCCCGAAACTGACGTCGAGAGTAAGCAGTGGCTCGGTCACGGACCTTACCGAGTATGGAAAAACAGGGTGCACGGGCCGCAGCTCGGAGTATGGAGCAACGACTACAATGACCCAGTCCCTGGCGAAAGTTTCATCTATCCCGAATTCAAGGGATACTTTGCGGGTGTACAATGGATGAAGCTCAAGACCAAGAACGGCACCATAACCATACAACCCGGAACTGACTCTGAATACGTTGGAGTATTCCAACCGAAAGACGGACGCGACCAGTTGCTATATACTTTGCCGGAAACAGGTATCAGTCTGATGCAGGTAATACCGGCAGTCCGCAATAAAGTGAATACAACTGACCTCAACGGGCCGTCTGCCCAACCGGTTTGGGCACATGGAACATATGTCGGTGAAGTAACATTACATTTTGAATGACCATGAAGAGACTTCTTTCCATAATCTTCGCATGCGCCACACTGGCGAATGCAACAGCGCAAAATACCATTCAGGAGAACACTCCTGAATGGTACAAGCGTTTTATATCCCCGAGTGAAGAAAATGCCCCCTGGACATTCTGGTATTGGATGTTCGGATGTGTTTCGGACGAAGGCGTACGCCTTGATCTCAACGCTATGCACGACGCAGGTATCGAGGGCTGCTACCTCATGCCGATAAAGGATGTAAGTGACGGACCACAATATAACGGCACTGCACGGCAGTTGTCTCCAGAATGGTGGAAAAGGATGGATACAGCCTTCCGCACGGCAGACAGTCTCGGCATGCAAATAGGTATCCACTTCTCTGACGGTTTTGCGCTTGGCGGCGGTCCCTGGATTACACCGGAAGAGTCGATGCAACGCATAGTATGGTCTGACACCATCGTTGAAGGCGGCGAACAGGAAATAATATTGCCACGTCCGGCGTGCAAGGAAAACTATTATGAAGACATAACAGCCTTTGCCTACCCTGCTGACTTTTACGATCCAAGGAAACCAAAAGCCTCTGTTGAATTTCCATACCGCTCTTCGGAACCTTGCGACATAATAATGTCTTACGACGAGCCCTATACTCTTCGCAGCGTTGAAATAATCACAGGAGGCAACAACTATCAGGCCCACAGATTCAAGGTTTACGCTTCCGACGACGGAACAAACTACCGTTTTGTCCGTGAAATAAGTCCGGCAAGACAAGGTTGGCAGAACACTGACGCCTACGCCACTTACGCAATACCAGCAACAACGGCGCGTTACTTCAAATTCCATTGGACACCTGAAGGCAGCGACCCAGGCTCAGAAGACATGGATGCGGCAAAATGGAAACCGAACTTGAAAATCGCAGGACTCGTACTTGGCTCCGAACCAGTTATTGACGGGTATGAAGGAAAGTCCGGAAAAGTATGGCGCGTATCCGAATATTTCCCCGTTGCAGACAATGAATGCATCGAGCCGAGCAAGATGATAAACCTTACAGGAGTACTTCCTTCAAACGATTTTCTTGAAAAACCGATATCCATAAACCTTCCTAAAGGCCGCTGGCACATAATCAGGATGGGGCATACAAGCACGGGACACATCAACGCCACGGGTGGTGGTGGCCGTGGACTGGAGTGCGACAAGTTCTCACGTACTGCAATAAGAAAACAGTTTGACAATTGGTTTGCCAATATATACAATCACGTACCGAAAGATATAGCAAAGCGTGTGCTTACCAGACTGCATGTAGACAGTTGGGAATGTGGCAGCCAAAACTGGAGCGACAACTTCGCGAAGGAGTTTCAAAGCCGCCGAGGATACGACCTAATGCGCTGGCTTCCATTATATGCCGGAGTACCAATCGCTTCATCCGAAGCGTCTGAAAAGGTGCTGCGCGACATACGACAGACCATTGCCGAACTCATCAACGACGTTTTCTTTGACGAGGTTGCTGCTCTTGCAAAGCAGTACGGCTGCAAGCTTTCAACAGAATGCGTGGCGCCGACAATGGTCAGCGACGGTCTTCTGCATTACCAATATGCAGACTATCCGATGGGTGAATTCTGGCTGAACAGCCCCACACATGACAAGCTCAACGATATGCTCGACGCCGTAAGCGGCGCACATATCTATGGAAAAAACATTGTACAAGCGGAAGGTTTCACCGAGATTCGCGGCACATGGGATGAAGACTTCGCTCTGTTGAAACCATTGCTCGACAGAAATTACTGTATCGGTATCAACGCTATAGTTTTCCATGTAAACACTCATAACCCATGGACCGACCGCGCACCTGGAATGACACTTGACGGTATTGGTACTTTCTTCCAGCGCGACAACACATGGTGGAGGGAAATGCCGGCATTCACGAGCTACATTTCACGTTGCCAGGCATTGCTTCAATACGGACATCCCGTTGTAGACCTTGCCGTATACACCGGCGACGAAACACCACGAAGAGCGGTCCTGCCTGAACGACTCACAACAACACTGCCCGGACTGTTCGGCGAAAAGACCCTTAAGCGTGAACAAGAACGACTCGCCAACGTAGGCCAACCGCTGGAGGTAAGCCCCGTGAAAGTCACCCATACGGCTAACATGACAAAGGCCGAGCATTGGATTAACCCCTTGCGCGGCTACCGCTACGACTCGTTCAACCATGACGTATTGGGCAAATCACAAGTAAAGAACAACATGCTCGTTACACAAGACGGCATGGCTTACTCTGCATTGGTAATACCCCAGGCAAGAAAGATGAACCCCAGCCGTATCGTTACATGCTGGAACACCATCGACTCAATCGAGAAATGGGGCGTGCCGGTAATCAAGGAGCCGTGGAACGAACCTGACTTGACCTCCATCGGCCTAAGAAAAGATGCCGACTTACCCGAAGGAATAGACTTCACCCACCGCCATGCTGACGGTGCAGACATATACTTCCTCAGCAACCAGACAGACTCGACGATGACTTTCACACCCACATTCAGGGCTGAAAGGGAATACCGATACATTGCTGACGCAATAACAGGGAAAGTATATTTGGCAGGCAACAGCGTTACGTTGCCGGAAGGTGGTTCTGCATTCTACATCTTGTCTGACGACAAAGTACCGGGCATTACCGAAGGAATAAAGACAAGCAGAAAGACCCTTACGACCTTAAACGGCAACAAATGGACTATAAAGTTCGAGAAGACAGGACGCACGACAACGACAAACAAGCTGTCTGACTGGAGCAAATCGGACATCAATGACGTAAAGTTCTACTCCGGACATGCGACCTATACAACTACGTTCAAGCTCGGACGTAAACCCAAAGGCAACATTCTGCTCGACCTCGGCAACGTTGCAGACATAGCCACTGTATATGTCAACGGACACGAATGCGGCACGGCATGGACTGCCCCTTATGCCGTAGACATAACTAAAGCGGTGAAACGCGGACGCAACACCTTGAAGATAACCGTGGTAAATACATGGGCCAACGCACTGCAAGGTAACGACATGGGCACTCCTCCATTCAAGGGTATATGGACAAACGGCAAGTTCCGCCGTGAAAGCAAGGAGCTGTTGCCTGCCGGACTGACGGGGCCTGTGGAAGTAATCCTGAATTATTAAAACTCAAGGAGTAAGGAGTAAAGGAGGGAAAGAGTAAGTAGAAATGACCTCAAGGCAGTTCCTGCAAGCGACAAGGCAGTTAATCTACTTACTCCTTTACTCCTTCTCGCATTACTCCTAAAAACAAACAATACACAATGAAGAAACTATCATTTTTATTAACAGCACTGCTCGCGGTAACTGGAGCGAACGCAAAGGTTACCTTGCCAAAGATGTTTGCAGACGGAATGGTTATGCAACGCGAGGCAGATGCCAACCTGTGGGGTACCGCCAAGCCGTCGGCAACGGTAACGATCACAACGTCGTGGGACAACAAGACTTATTCCGTAAAGGCGGGAAAGGACGGCAAGTGGAAGACTGCCGTGCGTACTCCAAAGGCAGGAGGCCCGTACGACATAACTCTGAGTGACGGCGAGAAGACAAAACTTAGTAACGTACTAATCGGCGAGGTATGGATTTGTTCCGGCCAAAGCAACATGGAAATGCCGATGAAAGGATTTAAGAACCAGCCTGTAGAGAACGCCGTAGAGGACATTCTGCACAGCGCCGACAAAGAGCTCCGCCTCTTCACGGTTAAGCGCAACAGCCGTTTCACGCCCGTTGACACGGTAAGCGGTAAGTGGAATGAGGCCAATCCTGCCTCTGTCCGCGAGTTCAGCGCCACGGCATATTACTTCGGGCGTGAGCTGCGCCGCATGCTTGATGTGCCGGTAGGCCTCATCGTAGCGTCATGGGGCGGCTCGGCGTGCGAAGCCTGGATGACAGCCGACTGGCTGAAAGCCTTTCCCGACGCTAAGATTCCCGCCTCTGAAGACGATATAAAATCAAAGAACCGCACTCCAACCGTACTCTACAACGGAATGCTTCACCCGCTGATTGGCTACACAATGCGTGGAGTGATATGGTACCAGGGCGAGGACAACGTGCCGCGTTACAAGACTTACGCCGACATGATGGCGGCTATGGTGCACGGATGGCGCGCGGAATGGGGACAGGGCGACTTCCCCTTCTACTTCTGCCAGATAGCTCCCTACGACTATAAAATCATCAACTACACGGTGAACAGCGCCCTTCTGCGCGAACAACAGTCGAAAGCCGAGCTTATGATACCCAACGCCGGCATGGCCGTGCTCCTTGATGCCGGACTGGAATACGGTATCCACCCGCGCAAGAAGAACCTGGCCGGACTGCGCCTTGCCCTGCTCGCGCTCGACAAGACATACGGAATAGAAGGCATAACATCGGAAAGCCCGTACTTCCGTGATGTCACTTTCCAGAACGATACGGCCATAGTACGTTTCAACAGGGCCGACATGTGGGTGTACGGACGCAACGGCCTGAAGAGTAAATACTTTGAAGTGGCCGGCGAAGACCGTGTGTTCCACCCTGCGGAAGCATGGATAGAGCGAAGCAAAGTGTATGTCAGAAGCGAAGCCGTGCCACATCCCGTAGCCGTACGCTACGCCTTCAAGGACTGGGTTAACGGCGACCTGTACTGCGACGGCCTGCCAGTAAGCTCGTTCAGGACGGACAACTGGTAAAGGTGAGAAGGTGAGAAAGGTGAGAAGGTGAGGAAGCCATTGTTTTACATTTGTCGTAAAATTCATTTGGCTTTCTCACCTTCTCACCTTTTTCACCTTCTCACCTTTATAAGTATTTTCGGGAACTTCCACACAAATATCAGCGTACAGCAGATAGCCGCAGTGGCGTCGGCTACGGCCTCGGCGGCGAACACTCCCTTCACCCCGAACCACCGAGGCAGCACCAAGGCAAGCGGAACAAGCAGGATAACCTTGCGCAGAAGGGCAATGAAAATGGATATTTTAGCCTGTCCGAGGGCAACAAACATATTCTGGCATGTGCGCTGCAGGCCGAATATGGTCATACCCGAAAGGAAGAGCGGCATCATGACGCCCACCGAACCGATTAACACGACATCATCAGTAAAGGCCGACGCCACGACATGAGGAAAGAATATCATGAAAAGCATAAGCACAAGATTGAACGTGAACATCACCGTAACGGCCACACGGAAGCACGACTTTACACGGTCTACGTCGCCATGCCCGTAGTTATAGCTCACTATCGGCACGAAGCCCTGCGCAAAACCCGTCATCGGCACGCTGCCGAACTGCATGGCGCTCTGCAACACCGTGAGCGTGCTGACGTATATATCGCCGAACCGCTTGAGGCCCGTATTGAGCACGAAGCCTACAAGGCTCTCCGTGCTCGCCATGATAAAGGGCGACACTCCCAGGGCCACGATTGGCACAATCACCTTGCGCTCGGGACGCACATACCTCCACTCTATACGCAAGGAAGCGCGGCTTGAGGTAAGGAAGCGCAGCACCCACACGGCACTGCACGCCTGGGATATGACCGTTGCGACGGCCGCGCCCTTGACACCCATGCCGAACGCGAATATGAACAGAGGGTCGAGCGCGATGTTGAGCACGGCGCCAATCAGCACGGAATACATCGCCACGGCGGGGCGTCCCTGTGCGTTGATAAACGTGTTGAGCCCCGTGGACAGCTCGACGAATATCGTTCCCATAAGATATACCGACAGATAGTCGACGGCATAGACCAAGGTATGCACCGAGGCGCCCGTCAACAGCAGCAGCGGTTCCATGAATACATAGGCCGTAAGCGACGTTACCACCGTGAAGGCCACCAACAGCAGCACGCCGTTGCCCAATATGCGGCCGGCGCGCTCACGGTCGTTCTGCCCCAGGGCGATGGCTGCCAGTGGCGCGCCTCCGCCTCCAACAATGGCCGAGAAGGCCGATATGAGCAGTATTATCGACGTGGTGACGCCGACACCGGCCAGCGCGTCGGTGCCGATTTGCGGTATGTGGCCTATGTATATGCGGTCAACAATGCCGTAAAGCAGGTTGACAAGTTGGGCCGCAACGGCCGGCATGGCCATCTTGAACACAAGCGGAACCATACGTTCCGTGCTCAGCCTGGCCTCATAGTTATACGACATGACAATCTTCCTTTATGCACGCGAAGGGCGTAATACAAGTAAACGCCGACAAACGAGCGACGGCCGGCACGGCACAATGCCGCCACAGGCCGGCGCATAACCCTTCACGCTTTTCCAGCGTGCAAAATTACAACTTTCCGCCGGTATGGCAAAACGAATGCAACATGGTTATGCCATAAAATGAATGTCAGCAAAGCTCCAGCCCTTCAATAGCTGAAGGAGTTAAAGTTGTTATCCATCCCGGCAGTCGCCAAGAAGTCAAAGCCCCACGTCCCGCAGCCTCTCGCCGCTTGTGGCACGACGGCAGGATTCTTATCGGCAGGCGCTACTGCACAGGACTGACGGCTCACCGCAACCAACATTGTAACTATCTGTAAATCAAGCCATTACCATAAGCGTTGCAAAAGGCCGCCTTTCGCATTGTAAAAGGCGGTCTTTCATGCCGCAAAATACGGTCTTTCGTCTGCCAAAAGGCCATCTTTCACGATTCGAAACGCTGCCGACTGTCTTTTCCTGAAATAGGTTGACAGTTTTTGTTTAAATAAACTACATTATTTTACACACTCTTGATAGAGGTACTGGAATAGTTGACATCGCATCAGGAAATGTGCCGCTTTACTTTACATTCCCGGTCTTTGTCAGGCGGACCCGCGGGGCCGCCTGACAAAATCGCAGCAAAGATACTATCTTCCGTTGTCATTCCCTCCATGCCCCACCGTTTTTTTTCTTTTCCACAGCCGTTTTTGTTCGCCGCTCCCGGCGTGCGCCGTCTCCGGGGTGTTGTTACCGATGCTCATGTGGGG
>NZ_JACJJG010000219.1 GCF_016899855.1 Marseilla massiliensis | reverse complement strand
GAAAATAAACGTAAGAGGTGCTCGGTTCTTTTATTTTTCGCTTTACATAAAAGGGTTCTTCCGCAGTTTTGTTGGATGGCCTTTCAGCAACATAAAATTGAGCACATCGAGTTTTTCTTTTAAAAGATTAAAAATCAATAATTTTGTTATATAATTTGAAGTATGGATAAGCCGGATAGTTTTATAGCCCTAAATTTCAATTTAATCAATATACAGGTACTGATTATCAGGGACTTATGAGTATACAAGATAATACAAATACTTGAATATCAGCAGCTTATCTTTATCCAACAGAACTGCGGATGAACCCATAAAAGTGTCTTTTCGCATTGCAAAAGGCCATCAATCGGGAGCTAAAAGGCCGTCTTTTGCAAGCCGAAAGACGGCCTTTTATAATGCACTGAGTATCAACACGTTGCAAAAGCAGTAGCAACACGCCTCATAAGCGGCGGCAAAAATAATTAATGCAGAATGATTTTTTGATGGCAAATGCTTGGCTGTCAGGCTTTTATTCATTACCTTTGCCGTACCAAACATTAAATAAATTTGTTCAACATCATGAAGTGGCAGATATGTATATAGCCGCCTTATCCTGACGACATTAAGGCTTATGTCAGGGTATAAGACTACGGAGCATGGTGCAAGGCCGTGTTCCGGTGATTATATATGTATTCACTTATTACCTTTCTTCATTAGTGTCCCGTTAAAATGAGACGAGTTAAACAATTAATCAAATATCCCCGGAATCAGGGGATCATTTAGATCTTTGACATCATTGAAATTAGTCTTGTCGAACAGGTCACGCAAGTAGGTTTTGTCTGTCAATGATATGCTGAGAATTTGCAAAACTTCATAGGTTGAGCGTTTCAACTTCATATCATGTTGGACAATAGCCACAAGACAGTATGTGATAATAGCCACACTGATTTGTATGCGGACGGCGTTCTCTGTTGTGCCCCAGAATTTCTTTATCTTGAGGTGCT
>NZ_JACJJG010000218.1 GCF_016899855.1 Marseilla massiliensis | reverse complement strand
TTCGGACGCCGTGAGGGCAACATACCGGAACGCCCGACACTCTATGAGGAAGCCCCTTGGCTGTACAAGCGTGGCGGATGGTACTACCTGTTATGGGCCGGCGGCCCTATACCCGAGCACCTTGGCTATTCAATGAGCCAAAGCCCGACGGGGCCGTGGAAGTATGCCGGCACGCTGATGCCCACCGAAGGAGGCAGCTTTACCAACCATCCAGGCATAATAGACTACAAGGGCTCCACATACTTGTTCTACCATAACGGAGCGTTACCCGGCGGTTCGGGCTTTACGCGGTCGGTATGCGCCGACAAGGTAACCTTCAACGACGACGGGACCATAAGGCAAATGAAAATGACCGACGGCATACAGGAAGGCCTATTGCCGCTGAACCCTTACCGCAAGACGGAGGCAGAGACGATGGCTTATTCTGAATGGATGAAGTCAGACGCCAATAACGAAGTAGGAGTATTCGTCAACGCCATGCATGACGGCGCGTACACAAAAGTGAAAGGTGTTGATTTCGGCAGCGAAGGAGCGGCCAAGGTCACGGTACGCATTGGCACGACACACCATAGCGGGGTGACAATGGAAGTCAGGGCGGACGGTATTCAGGGCACGTTGCTGGCCACGCTGGACGTACCTATGACCGGAGGCGACGACCGTTGGGCGCTTGTCACAACCGACGTGGCCGGCATCAAGGGCGTACACGACCTGTACTTCGTATGCAAAGGCAACAAGCCGGGACGCCTGATGTATTTCGACTACTGGATGTTCCATCGCCGGAAATAATACGCATCGCGCAAAAAACAATAATTAAATATGGCGCGCAACACACCACGGGGCGCAAAATGGAAGTTTGTTCATAACGCTTTTATTTTGCGCTTCGCCGTTAAAGTATCATAACCGGATAAAACAGGCTGCGTCTCGGAAATGCTAAATAAAGTTTGTTTCTCGCACTTTTATTTTGCATTTCGCTCAACTTGCACTATCT
>NZ_JACJJG010000217.1 GCF_016899855.1 Marseilla massiliensis | reverse complement strand
AACTCGCTCATGGACCTGCACGACAAAATCCTGCTGCGGAAAAGGGCGCTCATTGAAACCGTCAACGACGAACTCAAGAATGTATGCTACATTGAACATACCAGGCACCGCAGCATTGACGGTTTTGTTTCCAACCTGATTGCAGGGCTTATCGCATACAACCTGCTTCCTAAGAAACCGTCACTCAATATTGACATCATTGATAAAAGCAGGCTTATTGCATAAGATTATTATACCGAACTCACGTTAAAAAAAATCTTACCATTGAATTTAATATGGAAAATAAAAAAGATTATTTCTACAATATAGACCAATTAAAAGGACTTGCGATACTTTTGATGGTTATGGCTCATGTTTTAGCATGGTCATACACAGATTATTCCTTTCTAAAAGGAGCCTTAATAGACATGACTAAAGAAGAATTTAATGCTTCATTAATTTGGAAGATTATATATTCATTTCATATGCCATTGTTGTTTTTCGCAAGCGGCTATCTGTTTTATAAGGTTAGACCATATGATTGGATTAATGTAAAACAGTTATTGTTAAAAAGGATAAACAGACTATTAATTCCATATTTAACAACTGGAGTTTTTGTTCTCTTTCTCAAAGGGTATTTCGGATATTGGTTCTTTCAAGTATTATTTGTTTTAAATGTAATTGTCTTACTAGAACTATTTATAGAGAGCAAGATTCGAGTTAATATTTTTGGAGAATGTGCATGCCATATATTTGTATTTCTAATACTATTTATTATTTCAAAATGTTTATCTGGATTTTTTTCTTTACCTCAAGAATTTGCTAACATTACAGGACTACACAATTATTATTTGGCATTTATGTTTGGTTTTCTTGTCCATAAGTGGCCCTGTATTGAGCGTTTGATACAATGCCACTCAATAGGATTGGGGCTATTTTTTTTATATATCCTCCCACTACTGTCCCGTAAAAGTGGATAAATAGTTCTTTGAAATTATTGAAACATAGTCAATTACACGGTTTTTTGAAAT
>NZ_JACJJG010000216.1 GCF_016899855.1 Marseilla massiliensis | reverse complement strand
ATACTCGAGTTCGGGATAATGAAGTAAGATAAAAAGTTGGTAATCTCGCAAAAATTTTGTACCTTTATAGTTGAAAATCAATGAAATACAAAAGATATAAGCGATGATTACCAAGGACAAAGTTACGGAGATTTTCTGTATTATCGACGAGTTCGACAAGAATTTAACATCTGAAATGCGCAAAAACCTCTTGTTGCCCTCAAAATGCAAGGCCGGGAAAAAGTGCAGGGAGCGCAAGGGCAGGCTCACCCCAAGCGAGATAATGACCATTCTTGTTTGCTACCATTTCGGCACGTACCAAAACTTCAAGGAGTATTACCTGAATTGCGTCAGGGGGTATTTAAGGTGCGAGTTCCCCAATGCCGTGTCCTACAACCGTTTCGTCGAGCTGATGCCAAGAGTGTTCGTCGAAATGATGTTGTTTATGAAGCTGTACGCTTTCGGCAAATGCACGGGGATAACATACGTTGACAGCACGATGATACCGGTGTGCCACAACGTAAGGAGGTATTTCAACAAAGTGTTCGCAGGTCTGGCCAAGAACGGCAAGGGCACGATGGGATGGTGCCACGGCTTCAAGCTGCACCTGATGTGCAACGACTGCGGTGACATCATAACGTTCTGTCTTACAGGGGCTAACGTGGACGACAGGGACAGCCGGGTATGGGAGGTGTTCACAAAGGAACTTTACGGGAAGGTATTTGCAGACAGGGGGTACATTAAGAAAGAACTCTTCGAAATGCTCTTCGACCAAGGGATACATCTTGTACACGGACTCAGGGCCAACATGAAGAACAAGCTAATGCCGATGTGGGACAAAATCATGCTCCGCAAGAGGTATGTCATCGAGTGCATCAACCACCTGCTTAAGGAAAAGGCCAACCTCGTGCATTCACGGCACCGTTCCGTGCACAACTTCCTCGTCAACCTCTGCTCTGCGCTTACGGCATATTCCTTCTTCGAAAACAAACCTGAGGCCTTGCCTGTACACATTGAAAAAACTGCGCAACTGCAACTCTTTTAATGGTGCCTTATCCCGAACTCAAGTA
>NZ_JACJJG010000215.1 GCF_016899855.1 Marseilla massiliensis | reverse complement strand
GACTTGATTAACTATTTCCTTATTTATAGCCCTGACAAGAATGAAGAGGTAAGACCATTCGACGGTGATTTTGCAAAGTTGATGTCGAGGGGTGACTTGAGGAGGTATGTTGTATTTGACGAGACTCCTACATTTATAAAGCCCTTCGTTGAGTTTGACAGGAGTATATTAGGGGTGTTCAGCAAGATGGACGGTGAAGGAAAGATAACCTGTATAGACAAGGATGGAATATCGGCATTTTACGACAGCTTCATCAGGAATACCAAACTCGATTTCTTCAACGACACATACAAGATAAACAGGATAAAGAGGGATGTTGTTCTTGGCCTTGTCCCGAAGTATTATGATTCATGGATGGTAGATGAAGGACAAAAGGTAGGTATTACATTTAACCCGGTAGATATTTGTCCCGATAATGTAGCTATAAAGACCCACGTGCTTATTTTCGAGGGAGCCGGTAATATTCTCTTCAAGGGTTCTTCATGTTTCAAATTATTGGATGTAAAAGAGAAATACAATACCGTTACGGAGTTTAAGCAGGTGGAGTTCGGCTTGAAGAGGAACAGGTTGGATAATGATAAGTTCAGTTCTTTTCTTGATGGTGTCACAAAGCTCATTGACAAACCCTCTCTTGTTGTCTGTTGGAAGGATGTTAACGGTAATGACGAAGGGCCTGGTATATCATCTTATGCAGAAAGGGTCAGGAATGGACTGTTGGAAAGGAAAGTTAATCCAAATATGTTCTCGGTCACTTACTATGGAGCGTCGGATAATAAAAGTACCAACCAATACAGGGACATGAGGCAGATTATACTATGCGGTGACTGGAGTTTGCCTAATACCGAAGCTGCAAAAATAAGGAAGGCATACGGGACAAAGGCTGATTCACAAGACCTTAAGATGTGGTATTTTGCCCAGCTGATAACAAGGATAGGAATAAGGAAGCACATCAAGGGAGAGGTCTATACTGTTCTCTATACTTGTGATTTTGAGGAGTGTTTCATTGATAGGCTGGATTCGTATTTCAACAAGAACAAGTTAATACCGATAAGCCCTATGATACATGAAGACTGGAAGGTGAAACT
>NZ_JACJJG010000214.1 GCF_016899855.1 Marseilla massiliensis | reverse complement strand
TACTCTAACTACCGATAACTACTTTAACTACTAAAAAATAATCTATCCTTCCTCAGCCTCGCGTGCCCTCTTCTCCTCGTCGATAAGCTGAAAGTCCTTCTTGCGCAGCACGAAACTGTTGGTAAGATACTTCTCGCGGACAATCTTGTTTTCCGACAGTTCCTCGGGAGTGCCTTGGAAAAGGATACGCCCCTCGAAGAGCATATACGCACGGTCGGTAATACAGAGGGTGTCCTCAACGTTGTGGTCTGTAATGAGAATGCCGATGTTGCGGTACTTCAGGCGCCATACAATGTGCTGGATATCCTCAACGGCGATAGGGTCGACACCGGCGAAAGGCTCGTCGAGCATGATAAACTTAGGGTCGATGGCAAGGCAGCGGGCAATCTCCGTACGCCTTCGTTCGCCACCCGACAGACGGTCGCCGGTGTTCTTGCGCACCTTCTCGAGGCGGAACTCCTTAATAAGGCTCTCTAACTTCTCGCGCTGCGCGGCGCGCGACAGCCCTGTCATCTCGAGCACAGCGAGGATGTTGTCCTCGACACTCAGCTTGCGGAACACGCTCGCCTCCTGCGGCAGGTATCCTATTCCGGCCCTGGCGCGCTTGTAGACAGGGAAGTCGGTTATGTCCTTGTCGTCAAGATAAATATGGCCGGCGTTGGGCACGATAAGGCCCGTGGTCATGTAGAACGACGTCGTCTTACCCGCTCCGTTGGGGCCGAGCAGACCCACGATTTCACCCTGCCGCACGTTAATCGAAACGTCGTTTACCACCGTTCGCTTACCGTACCGTTTTACAAGGCCCTCTGTACGCAACACCATATTGCCGCCATGGGCGGCCTCAAGATTATTGTTTATTTCGTCCATCAATGCTTGTTTTTGTTGCAAAAGTAGTAAAATTGTGTCTAATAATACATTATAAAATTAAAAACTCACGGCATTATTGTAGTTTTTTACGCATTTTTGGTTACTTTTGTAGCGCAGAACACAAGTTCTTTAGTAGACAAGCAGACAAGTAACAAGCAGACAAGGAGATTTCATACGATAATCGAACTATAAGTCTGTAAGTGAACGATATATGCCAATAAGCCCGCAAGCAAGGGTAACATCC
>NZ_JACJJG010000213.1 GCF_016899855.1 Marseilla massiliensis | reverse complement strand
CAAATTGGATTCATGGACATTTGCTCGGACGATTTCATAAAGGACATAACGCCTGAAAAGTTTGGCTATACACCGACAGAAGGAATGATGACCGACGTGGAACAACTGAAGGAGAACGGATTAAATGTTTCCTGCATCAACATAAGCTGCGGTTATTACGAGCCACACACCGACAATGAGTTCACCGACAAGAACGACCTGATGAAATGTTTAGACTTCATTGAGCATATAATCACAATCTGCACCAAAGTATATCCACATGAACCGGGACGGATGAAGGGTTATGACTGCCAGTTGGTTTGGTGGGAACAGTACGAGGAAATGTATGAACTGGTAAGGGATTCGCTTATTTCAGACCCTACATTGACACCTGCCGACCTGCATTCATTTTATCATGAAGAATACCCCTTGCTTGGACTTGACGACTTCGCGATGATATGTGACGATGCGGCTACGGAACTCTATTACGAAAGGAACGGGGATGTTGCTTAACTGAACACCACACTCTCTTATGTCGCTGAATACCAACCAATTAACATGAAAAACCAGCCAACGATACAAAAGGCGGTTAACGAGGCTCTAAAACATGGCCTATTGGAAAGCAAAACATGGTCTTTTACAAGCAGATTGACGGTCTTTTATAATTCGGATGGTTTTCAGTGTAATCTTAATCAACAAAACATCAAATTCAAAACAATAAAAATCAATACAACAAAGATTATGGAAACGACAGAAAACAGCACCTCAATGGCAAGATACATTTGGCGAATATTCCAGCACAGTGTAATCCCTTTAAGCTGGGGAATATGCTTTGCTTCGGTAAGGACTTTAAGTAATGGTACGGAGTTTCATGTACAGGGCTTCAAGATGATGGGGTATGTAAAAGTCGAGTATGATGAAGGTTCCGATACGTTCACAGTTACCCTTACTCCTGACGAAAATCTCAAAAACAGAATTACAATAAAAAACGTTTATCTTGACAACTTGATTTCTGTTATAGACGAAAACGTGGAATATTGTGAGGATTATGAAACGAGGGTAAGGCAATGGCTAAGGAAACAGGCAGTCTGATTATGGGATATTCAAGTCTTTACAGGAATTACGGTTGCAGAAGAAAATCA
>NZ_JACJJG010000212.1 GCF_016899855.1 Marseilla massiliensis | reverse complement strand
CAGTACCTCTATCCAGAGTGTGTAAAATAATGTAGTTTATTTAAACAAAAACTGTCAACCTATTTCAGGAAAAGACACCAGTCTACATTTAGGTTTCCGAAATGCCGTCTTTCGTATTGTAAAAGACGACATATTGAACGCTAAAAGGCGGCCTTTCGCACTGCAAAAGACCGCCTTTCATATTTTCTTCTAAGCTAACACATTAAAACAAAGACAGTTGTCTACTCAGACTTAAACTTCACCGGCAGAGTATATCGAACCTTGACACAACGCCCTCTTAACCGTCCTGGCTTCCATTTTGGCATATTCCGCACGAGTCGCAACGCCTCTTCATCATACTCAGGAGCAAGACTTCTTACCACTTTAACGTCTTTCAATGTTCCATCTTCATCTACAACAAAAGAAACTACGACACGTCCCTCAACACGGTTTACAGTATCCGGATACCTGATATTCTGCTCAATATACTTCATCATGGCAGCCTGGCCACCGGGAAAAATCGGAGACTCCTCATCAATAGCACCAAAAACCTCGGAATTATGTCCGACAGCTTCGGTTTTATTATCAATCGCCTCAGGCACAAGATTTTCGCTACTACAAGACGACAAAGCCACCGTACCCAAAGCAATTCCAGCCACAGTAACAACCTTTCCTGCCATCCTCCTCAACGCCAGTTCACGTTCAAGGCCAGCCAATTCAGCATCACAAGCCGGACAAGTGCCGTTACATTCACCGACATAAGTACACTTCGCCGGCTCATAACTAATGCCATTAGCGTCAGCAACAGCTTTTCTTATAGCCTTCATCACATGACAGACGTATCTTCCCTTTTCCATATCAAGTAGCCTTTTCGCAAAAATACAAATTAAACGCTGAATCTACAAGCACCACAACAAGAAATATTGATTATAGCCCCAATTGATACACGACAGCCCGTCACATTAGCCCCATCCAGCCTATTAGGCTTATTTGGCCTACCTGATTTATTGGGCCCATTAGGCTTATTTGCCCCACTGGCCTTATTGGGTTGATAAGCCCTATGGGCAAAAAAAGTATCCCCGCAAGGAAAACTCCTCGCGGGGATACTCTATTAACTTGAAAAAAGGCGGCCTCCTACTCTCC
>NZ_JACJJG010000211.1 GCF_016899855.1 Marseilla massiliensis | reverse complement strand
AAGCAGTACCTGATGGATACCGACATGACGGTAAGCGAAATCGCTACGCCGTAGGCTTCCAGTATCCACATCATCTGAGCCGCATGTTCAAGAAAATCGTCGGTTGCAACCCCAGGGAGTACAGGCACTCCGTTTTATAGTCCGTGCCACTAATCAGTCCGCACGGCCCTACCGTTGTTATTTTCTGGGCCATTGGCTGTAGTCAACGGCCTCGTTGCCGTCGGGCATTACGTATCCCGCCGGTGTCGTCTCGGCTTGACGTGACTGGCGACTGAGCATTGTGGCGGTGATGAGCACGGCAAGCGCCGCGATTATAACCACGAGCAGCGTTACCGTAAGGCGTTGCGTGCGGCTTGGCCTGCGGCGCTCGAATATTTGCTGTACCGTAGCCGGGCGGTCGGCTGGATTGCGTCTTGTGCAGGCTGTGGCTATGTCTGCCATTGCCCTGTCGCCCGTTGCCGCCGCCATGTCCCTCATGACCATGCCCAGCGAGTAGATGTCCGAGCATACGTCGGCCTTGGCTCCGGGCAGCAGTTGCTCGGGTGCGATATATCCCGATGTGCCCGCGGGCTGTTTCAATACGTTGAACCCGTCGCTGTCGGCCAGGCCGAAGTCTATCAGTTTGACGTTATGGCCGTTGTGCGTTACCATGATGTTTGACGGCTTCAGGTCGCGGTGCGTTATCTGCTTGCCGTGCATGTAGTCGAGCGCATCGGCCAGCTGCCGGGCCACCTTTTCCGCCATTTGCGCGGTCAAGACTTTGCCGTCTATCATGTCGGCAAGCGTCTCGCCGTCGATATACTCCATCACTATCGTAGCCCCGAGCCCGTCAACTTCCTCCATGCCGATGGTACGGCAGATGTTGGGATGGTCGAGCTGCAGGCCTATCTCGAACTCTTTGGTCAGCGCCTGGCGGTAAATCGGGGTATATAGAAAGTCTGGCTTCAGGCATTTCAGCATGTACAGCTTTCCGTATCTTGTGGCACGGAACAGCCGTGTATGGCCGTTCTCCGAGACATAACACTCGTGCATGCCGCTGAATCCGCTCTCTACGGGTATCAGAGCGGCCGAGTCAATCTCGTTGTTTATATCCTCTGTGTATTCGGATGAGTCCATATAGATTGATTTAAAAGTGAAGAATGAAGAGTGAAAAGTGGAGAATCCAT
>NZ_JACJJG010000210.1 GCF_016899855.1 Marseilla massiliensis | reverse complement strand
TGTCTGCGCCGACAGCGAGCCCACGATGAGCGTGAACAGCGCCACAAGCGCAAGTCGAAAAGTTTTTAAATTACCAGACATAAATGTTACTATTTTAATTAATAAAAGATAAATATTTTCATTGTTTAAGTGTCCTTATGTTTTCATGAGTTCATAATGCTTTTATTGACAACCCACATACAGAATGAGATTCGCCATCTCATCTTTCGCTCCTGAACACGTTGAAAGCCAACATTTTAAATGCGGACAGACAGATTTATGGAGCGTATTATTTCATTTGTTTTTTGATATTAGTTTTTAATAATTTGATAAATCTGCCCACAAAGTTAGCAAAATTTTATATTGTGCAAAACTTTTTTCTTTATTTTTTTATAAAAAGATAATTTAATAGATTTTTTAAGGGCGTGCCTAAAGACGAAAATTAATATCTGTTAACATATATACAGACATCTAATTTTCAATGACTTCAACTGCCTGCAACATGTATCCACAAGCCCTTATATATAATAAGGTATATGAAAAGCATAATGAATGCCCGGATTTTGCCAACGGTAAGGTATTCACATTAGACTAAAAGTTATGTCGTCATTGGGCCATTACTGGCCTTCGGTTGCGTATGCGGATAGGATATGGCTATTTGCCGAGCATACAAACATCGTAATGTTTTGCTGATTTGGCGGTATGATGTCGTCATCGACGGTGCGAAAGGCCGCTTTTAATAACCTTAAAGGCCGCTTTTAAGGTTACTAAAAGCCGTCTTTAAGCCAGCAAAAGATGGCTTTTTAAAATTAGAACAAATATCTTTGAATAATTAAATAAATAGCATTTATCGACTGTAAATTAAATAAAATCGCAATTATTTTACCGTATATAATTATAATTTTAAAGCCACCAGTTCTATGGGTGAAGGCTTTAGAGTTACTATTTAATTAAAATAGTAACATTTATGTCTGGAAATTTAAAAACTTTTCGACTTGCGCTTGTGGCGCTGTTCACGCTCATCGTGGGCTCGCTGTCGGCGCAGACAATCAAAGGAAATGTGAAAGATTCCAACGGAGAGGCCGTCATCGGCGCAACAGTCCTCGAAAAAGGGACTAAAAACGCCGTAGTGACCGATATCGACGGAAACTTCTCCATTAAGTTATCGAGCGGTAACGAACTGCAGTTCTCATATATTGGTATGAAGCCGCAGACGGTAAACGTGGCCGGAAAGAGTAGTGTAACAGTTACAATGGAAGATGAGGCTACTGC
>NZ_JACJJG010000020.1 GCF_016899855.1 Marseilla massiliensis | reverse complement strand
CTCATGGACCTGCACGACAAAATCCTGCTGCGGAAAAGGGCGCTCATTGAAACCGTCAACGACGAACTCAAAAACGTCTGCTACATTGAACATACCAGGCACCGCAGCATTGACGGATTTGCTTCCAACCTGATTGCAGGGCTTATCGCATACAACCTGCTTCCTAAGAAACCGTCACTCAATATTGACATCATTGATAAAAGCAGGCTTATTGCATAAGATTATTATACCGAACTCACGTTAATATTATAGAGAACAAGAAAAAGGCGTATAATAGTTGTAAAATAAAGGAAATACAATAGTGAACAATAAAATAAAGAAAATACCTACTTCGTGGTAAAAAAGAGTGGTTGTGTGAAGGAGAATATAAGGGTAAATCAATGGGGTAATCAGGTAAGAGAATAATAAAATCCACACAACTCTCTACTCTTCACCACTGTCTTTAAGGGACGAAGGACCAATCTCTTTACTTCTTTTATCACTACATTACATCCAACAAAAACAAGGAATAAAATTTTGAAAAAAATAACAACACATTACACAGTCTTAGCATCTTCATCGAAAAACAGTATCAAGAAAATGATAAAGGATACAACAATCAATGGACAGCTAAATAAAATCAATCAAAAAACAAAAAAGTAATTGTGGCTTATGTTCTTTATCATTGTTCATTGTATCGGATGTGTCAAGTAAAAAAATAATTCAACAGAAAAATGACCCAACAAAAATAAAGAGCAAAATGATGGAACCAATAAATAACAGACCTCCTTGATAGAAAAGTAAAAAATATGTTGCTGAATTTATCCCTTGGTTTTAACGGCAATGAAAATAAAATAATAATCTATCAAGAATACAGTAAAAATAAAAACCAAGGAAAATGAATTTAAAAGAAGAGATGAGAGCCGAAAAAGAATAAATATAAGGCCATGATTCTCTTATAATGGACAAAAAATAAGACGAAATAATTATGGGTAAGAACATAAATGATACGGTCAGCGTTTATTATGACGCCAAAGATGCAACAAGCACTATATACCTGAAACTCGATGAGGTACTTTTGAACATAGTTGGGAAAGATTATCTAAAGCAACAGACTGACATAGTAAGGATGCAGACAACCAAGGAAGCGTACATTGAGGAGAAAAGGAAACTCCCGATGATTGCCCCTTCAGGAATTTTCACTTACAGAAACGACAACATTGATAACCTCCGGGAATACTCAAACATCATGGTTCTTGATTTCGATAAATTCCCCAATCATGAAGCTGCCAATGAATTCAAGCAAAAAATAATACAATATGCCGACCAACTTCATATCTACGCAGTCTGGTTTTCTCCAAGCAACAAGGGTGTGAAGGTTGCTATGTTCCATGACAATACTAACCCGGAATACCATTACAACTTATTCATGCAGATAAAGTTCAAGTTATATCCCAACACGGAACAATTTGACAAGAGATGCGGGAACCTTAGCCGTACATGTTTCCTGAGTTACGACCCTGATGTTTGGCTTAATCCTGATAGGGAACATTTAACGCCTTTCAATTTTGTTTACGACCCTCAATACCCCAATATACCGCCAAGGAATTACAGCCCAAAAGGATATTCAAGCAAGGAGTTCAAGCATACCGAGGAAGAGATAAGACTGAACGAACTTTTCCAGGCACAATGGAAGGATAAACAACTGATGAACTATGTCGATAAGTTTTGGAGAAAAATATATCCTGATTCATACAAAGACGGAAACAGGCACCAATCGATACTTTCAAGGGCCAAGTGGTTATGTCTTTATGGTGTGTTGTTCGATGATGCAGTGAATTATCTTAAAGCCACGTTCGGTAGGCATGGAATTGACGAGAAAGATATTGAGGCGATGGCAATAAACAACTACAACTCAAACCGTGACAACTTCGGGAGCAAAAGGAACGAGATATACCAACGAAGGTACAACGGGATGAATTACAACCGAACCCGATGGAATGCTATGATGAATTAAGTCTGACATAAAAGTTCGGTTCAATAAAACTGCGGCCAAATCTCCCCTGAAAACAAGCCCCCCTCCAAACCGTACTGATAAAAAAGTGTGGCAAAGAGGGGATATTTTTTGTTTCGTTTTTGTTTATATCGATTTGAGTTTTTGCCTTATTCTGTCGGGCAATGATAAGGATAACGTAATAGCCTGATAATCAATGAATAAACATCGTAAAAACAAGACATGGCAAAATGAGCGGTAAAAGATGGCTGATGAGAAGGTAAGAGGTAACGTTTTAGAAGGTGATTTGTGGCTTTTGATATTCGATGTAAAATTATATGCTTGTTCAATGAAATTCTCATGGGCAAGCCTAATTTACTATTCCATAATTTATGATAACGTGAAATAAGTTAAAAAGTCGAATATGTATATCGTATATAAAATATATTCCTTATCTTTGTGGCAGGATAAAACATTGAAAATATGGAAGCAACAATAAAGAGAAAGAACATAGACCTTCCTATAGATACGATACAAAAACTGTCTGTTATGGCGGTGGCACAAGGAAAGAGCCTGAAAGCATACATTGAACAGGTGCTCATATCCAAGGCGAACAGTATTTCTGTAGAAGTAAGGGAAAATCCTTCACCTACAGGGGACTCTTGGTTTGACGACCCCGAAAACATGAAGTCCGTCAATCAAGGCATATCCGAAATGGAGTCCGGAGAAGGGAGAGTCTATACCATTGGCGAAATCAAGAAAACTTTAGGAGTATGACTTACAAGCTTGTGTTGACTCCCGAAGCAGAAAGGCATCTGAAAGAATGGGGTAAATCGGGACAGAAGAAAACGCTCCAAAAGATAGCTACCCTTTTTGAGGAACTACAGCTGCATCCAAAAACGGGAACAGGACAAGTGGAACAATTAAGGGGCAACTTGAACGGATTTTGGAGCAGACGCATAGATAAAGGTTCAAGGTTAGTTTATAAAATTGAAGAGGAGGTTATCACGGTAATCGTTATCTCTCTTAAAGGACATTATGGGGATAAATGAAATTTTGACGTATCCGCTGAACAGTTGATGAGCCTCCAGATGAAATACAATATGCTGTCAACAAGAAAAGACATCCTCGTTCATGAAAGGTTGGAAAAGAATTGAAATATGAAACGGGTTGGTAACATGAAACATTACTTTTTGATGAAGTGAAGGATAAACTTATCGGTAAGGTGGGAACTCCTGAGAGGGACGAATATGAACGCAAAGTGAACGAAGCCATGAACATCGATAAAACTAAGGACTTAGATGTTTTTGACAGCTTCCATACGGACTGGGGTGGTGACGGTTCTCCTGAGGATATAGCCAAGAAGCTACGTGATTCAAGAGTGTTTAAACGTGAAATACCAGAGTGGTAGTAAAAATTGTGGCAAAAGAATTCTTAAAAATGTAGCACCGATATGTCAAAACATAGAATAACAAAAGTATGGGTTGATGACACTCATGTATATGCAATGACAGAAACAGGACTTACAGCAAATTATGCTTTTTTCCAATGGCCTAAGCTTGCAAAAGCCACAAGGGAACAAAGAGAGGATTATCAACTGTCTTATTCCGGCATACATTGGCCACAGATAGACGAGGACCTGAATTTTGAGTCCATGTTCAATGCCAATGGTTTATGTCCAATAACGGAAGCCGAAAATTCGTTTTATTTTTCATAAATATAGACCACTTTGCAATGCTAGAACCCCAAGCCTCTCAACGATGCTCAAATCGGGGGTCATTTTATTTTTGACCGTTATTGATTGCAAGGACAGAATACAAAAAATCCGACAGACTGCAGATTTCAGCCATCCAGCCGTCAAACACATCTATACTAAGCCTTAACGTTAAATGACTTTACTCTCACAAAGAATAATACTCACAAAAAAGGGATTGCCATATAAGACAACCCCTCGTCGGTAATTTTTCTGTTATTAGTGCAAATAAATATAATTCTGAGTCATTTATACCTGCTTTATCCTTACCTGCCCTTGTACATATCATCGTAGTATTTCTGATAATCGCCTGACGTTACGTTGTCCATCCAAGCCTGGTTGTCAAGATACCAACGCACGGTCTTCTCTATGCCTTCCTCGAATTGCAGGCTCGGCTCCCAGCCAAGCTCACGTTGAAGTTTCCTTGAGTCAATAGCGTAACGCATATCATGGCCCTTGCGGTCGGTAACGTATGTTATCAAATTCATGTCCTCGCCCTCTTTGCGTCCTAACAAACGGTCGACGGTCTTTATGACAACCTTGATTATGTCGATATTCTTCCACTCGTTGAAGCCGCCGATATTGTACGTGTCGGCTGTCTTGCCTTTATGGAAGATGAGGTCAATCGCCCTTGCATGGTCCTCCACATACAGCCAGTCACGCACGTTCTCACCTTTGCCGTAGACAGGCAACGGCTTCCTGTGGCGGATGTTGTTGATGAACAGAGGGATGAGTTTTTCGGGGAACTGGTAAGGGCCGTAGTTGTTGGAGCAGTTGGTCACGATGGTAGGCATTCCGTAGGTGTCGTGGAAAGCGCGGACAAAGTGGTCTGAACTAGCCTTCGATGCTGAATATGGAGAGTGGGGGTTGTATTTCGTTTCTTCTGTAAAGAACTCCGTTCCGTAGGCGTGGTGGTGTTCCGAACTTGCCTTCGTGGTGAACGGCGACTCTATTCCCTCGGGATTCGTCAACTCCAACGCGCCGTAAACCTCGTCCGTCGAGATATGATAAAAACGCTTTCCAACGTATCCTTCAGGGCGGCTCTCCCAATATTCCTTTGCTGCCTGAAGCAATGTAAGAGTACCTATTACGTTTGTATGAGCAAAAGTGAACGGGTCTTTTATGCTTCGGTCAACGTGGCTCTCTGCCGCAAGGTGGATTATCCCGTCAACATTGTACTTTTCCATCAACGCCTTCACCGTTTTGTAGTCACAGATGTCGGCTTTTACGAAGGTATAGTTCTCCTTGCCCTCGATATCCTTCAGGTTGGCAAGGTTTCCTGCATACGTCAACTTGTCGAGGTTGATAATACGGTATTCAGGGTATTTGTTCACGAAAAGGCGTACAACGTGTGAGCCTATAAAACCCGCTCCGCCCGTTATGATGATATTTCTTTTGTATTCCATGATTCTTGTGTCGTTAATTTGTCAATAAAATCTTTTTTGTAAAAGACGGTCATTCGGTTTGCAATTCACGGCCTTTTATCATTTAATACGTGCCTTTTACGATGCAATTTGCCGTCTTTTGGAATGTGTTTTGTATGTTGTTGGTTATCAGTTCGTTAAGAAAAATGATAATGTTTATGCCTTCAATGCGCCCATGTTTTCCATGCACTTTCTCAACGAATCCGTCCAATAGGGTATCTTCAATCCGAATGTATCCTTTATTTTCGTCTTGTCAAGAACCGAATAGGCAGGGCGCTTTACTGGACTTGGAAATTCATCGCTGTGGCAAGGCTCGATGTCGCAGGTAGTGTTTCCTGCAAGCTCAGCAATTTTCTTGGTGAAGTCGAACCATGAGCAGACTCCCTCGTTGCTGAAGTGGTATATTCCACGTTTTGAGTATCCGTCCTTCGGGTTCTCTTTTTCATAGTAAGCAAGTACGGCCTTTATTGCAACAGCAAGGTCGTATGCGTATGTCGGTGTTCCTGCCTGGTCAAAGACAACGGTGAGTTTCGGTTTCGTCGCAGTAAGGTTTAGCATTGTCTTTACGAAGTTCTTGCCAAACTCTGAATATAACCACGCAGTCCTTATGATGACGTAATCACAGCCGACAGCCTCGATATTCTTCTCGCCCTCGAGCTTTGTCTTGCCGTAGACTCCCGTAGGCGTTCCCTTCTGGTCTTCCCTGCAAGGCGTGTTGTAAGGGTCGCCGCCGAAAACATAGTCCGTTGAAATCTGCACAAGAAGTCCGTTCACTTCCTTCATCGCCTCTGCCAATAGCTTCGGGGCATCGGCGTTGAGCTTCCTGCATAGCACCTCGTCACTCTCCGCCTTATCGACGTTAGTATATGCGGCGCAGTTGACTATGCACTGTATGTCCTTTTCCTTGACTATATTCCGTATGGCTTCGGCGTCAGTTATATCCAAAATAGTCGTTTCCACGCCTTCAACCTCGACTACATCAGTAAAGGTATAATTGTCGTTCGTGCCTTTGCTTATTATGCGCATTTCGTTACCAAGTTGGCCGTTTGCGCCTGTTACAAGTATGTTCATGTTGTTTGTTTTTTAGGAGTAAAGGATTTAGGAGAGAAGAAATAAGTGGAAATGCCTTGTTCAATTCATAATTCATAGTAGATTGTTTTCTCACCTTTTCACCTTTTCACCCTTTCACCTTCTCACCTTTGTTTTACCTTTTTACTTTTTTACCCTTTTACCTTTAAAATACAAATGGAGAACTGAAGTCTTTCAGCAATGGATGCTTCGTATCCTTTTCGCTCAGTATTGCATATTCGGTGGGTATGCACCAGTCAATGCCAAGGCTGTCGTCAAGTATACTTATGCCTCCGTCCGTCTCGGGATGGTAGAACTCGTCGCACTTGTACTGGAACACTGCCGTTTCACTCAACACGGCAAAACCGTGGGCAAAGCCTTTCGGGATGAAGAACTGCCTATGGTTGTCCTCGGTCAATTCAACCGCCACGTGCTTTCCGTATGTTGGCGAGCCTTTCCTTATGTCAACCGCAACGTCGAGAACTTTTCCCCTTACGCACCTAACAAGTTTTGCCTGTGTATATGGCGGACGTTGGAAATGCAATCCCCTCATCACGCCATACGAAGACATGCTTTCGTTGTCCTGGACGAACTCCACGTGTCCTACCTTCTCCTCAAACTCCCTTTGCGAGAAACTCTCGAAGAAATATCCCCGTGCGTCCTTGAAAATGCGCGGCTCTATGATTACCACGCCCTCTATGTCTGTCTTTATTACTTCCATCATTTTATAATTTAAGGAGAATAGCAAAATAACTTGTTTAAGCTACAATGCCATTTTTCTTAATTCTTAACTCTTAATTTTTAATTTCTCAGTACTCCAAGTTCCTCTCCAGCGTGTCTACCTTCTCGCCAAGAATAGACATTAGGTATTTCCCATAGTCGTTCTTCAACATCGGCTGTGCCACTTCCCTTAGTTTGTCTGCTGTTATCCATCCTTTGCGATAGGCAATACCCTCAAGACAGGCGACTTTCAAACCTTGCCGTTTTTCCAATACTTCAATAAAAGTAGATGCTTCCGACAAAGAATCATGAGTACCAGTATCAAGCCAAGCAAATCCACGAGCCATCGTCTGCACCTTCAGCTCCTTGTCCTTCAGGAATTCCTGGTTTACCGTAGTTATTTCCAACTCACCGCGTGCCGACGGCTTAATGCTCTTTGCAATGCTGACAACCTTGTTCGGATAGAAGTACAATCCAACAACGGCATAGTTGCTCTTCGGGTGTTCGGGCTTTTCCTCGATGCTAAGACAGTTCCCGTCTTTGTCGAACTCCGCCACACCGTAACGTTCGGGGTCGCTAACCCTGTAACCAAATACCGTCGCCTTGCCGTTCTTTTCTGCGTCGACAACAGCTTGTTCCAGCAAATCGTTAAGTCCTGCACCATAGAAAATATTATCACCCAACACAAGGCAAGCACAATCGTCCCCGATGAACTTCTCCCCGATAATGAACGCCTGTGCCAGTCCGTCGGGCGATGGTTGTTCCGCATACTCGAACCTAACCCCGAAGTTGCTTCCGTCACCCAACAGCCGTTTGAACCCCGGCAAGTCGTAAGGTGTCGAGATAATCAGAATTTCCCTGATACCAGCGAGCATCAATACGGAAATTGGGTAATAAATCATCGGCTTGTCGAAAATCGGGATAAGCTGCTTGCTGATTCCCTTGGTGATAGGATATAAACGTGTACCGCTGCCACCAGCTAATACGATTCCTTTCATGGAATTTGATTTTATATTGGTTTTTCTGTTGATTTATATTATCTTTGTAGACCAAAATTGAATAAATGTGTATAAAATCACGGAAATATTTCGTTTAATTTGTGCATATTTGGCAACGATTATATTATTGCCTATAGCTTTAATCTGTAAATTGTTTCGCAAATAAAGATTACTATTTGCTGAATGGATTTTTGTATATTCCCATCAATTGTTTCATGAAATAAAAGAAGAATTGCATATCATCAACAAAATACCTTTTGAATAATCTCTTTGGTTCTTTCAAGCAACGGTAAAGCCATTCCATTCCGATTTTCTGCCAAAGCAGTGGTGCCCGTTTCAAAGTCCCTGCCTCAAAATCTATCGTTGCACCGAGAGCCATAAAAAGTTTCACATTGGGCATCTTATCACGGTATTTCATTATCCACTTTTCTTGTTTCGGAGCACCAACACCGACAAGCAAAACATTAGCACCACTTTTGTTTACGATGTCAATAATATCCATGCATTCCTGCTCGTTCCGTTCAAATCCGAAAGAAGGTGAATGTGCCCCAACAACTATTTGTCTGCCTACTTTCTCATTGATTCCTTCCATCGCTTTTACGGCTACACCTTCTTTTGCACCTAAAAGAAAAATCCTACAGTCAGGGTCATCTTTGTGGTACATATAATAAGACGTGAAAAAACTGCTTCCGGGTATTGCTTCAGGTAAGGAATGTTTCAACAACTTGGACAATATGTAGAGGATTTTGCTGTCACATATTACCCATTCGGCCTTTTGGTAGACATCATAGAAATCCTTGTCATGTTGTAATTTTACAAGGTGGTCAACATTTGGAGTTATTAATACACCATCATACAACGAATTCAGGAGTTCTTTTCTTGTTATTGACTGTATGGCAATATTAAGTATTATTACTTTCTCCATATCAATGTGATAAAGTTGTTTTTATTACATTTTTATCCATTCCTATAAAAATTAGAATTTTTGCTCAAAGAACAAGAATAGATAATAAAACACACTTTTATGCCTTAGTTTAAGAGTACATTAAATGTTGTCAACCATTGTTTGTAAATCTTATCAATGGAATAATTGCTGCTTTTTTTGACAGCATTGTCGGCCATTGTACATCTAAGTTTTTCATCGGACATAATAACAGAAAGTTTTTCAGCCATCTTTTCAGCATGAAAGCCGTCTTTTGAAAAAGGTATAACAATTCCATCTTTACCATCATTGATAATATCGTAAACAGCGGAATAACTACCGTAAACAACAGGAACAACTCCCAAACTCATACATTCTGGCAAAACTAAAGGGAATCCCTCGTATTCTGATGTTAGCAAAAGAATTGATGCCCGTTTGTAATATGGGACAGGAGGCTGGAAACCCTCGAAGCTGACGTTTTGTAGGTTTAAGTTTTGTACCAAATATTCCAAGTTGTTTCGCTCCGGCCCGTCACCAACTATCGTAAGTTTCCAATCAGGATGTTCACTTTCAATCAAGCTCCATGTTTCAATCACACGATAAACACGTTTTTGGTTATAGTCAAGGCGACCGACATATATAACTTCTTTTTGTTTTAAGGTTAAGGCTTTTTTACCCCCCCCCACGATAAGTTGTTAAACACTGATTGCCAACTACTTGCAATCTTGTCTAACGAAAATGTCTTGCTACTCTCATAAGCATTTCTTGCAATATTATCCCGTTCAGTTTCATGTTCAATAAGCCAAGTTATATGTTTGGCCATTTCTTCCGGATGAAACCCTGACGATTTATCATAAGGAACAATTATTCCGTTTTCCCCATTTTTAATAATATCGTAAACCGCAGAATAACTTCCGAGAACAACAGGAACGACTCCAAATGACATACCTTCGACAATAACCAAGCCAAAGCCTTCATATTCGGAAGTCAATAGTAAAGCAGAGGCTCGTTTATAATATTCAGTTGGTTGCTTAAAACCTTCAAAAAATACATTGCGTAAATTCAAATCTTTACAAAATCTTTCAAGATTTTCACGTTCCTCGCCATCCCCGATAATCCTTAATGTCCAATCCGGATATTTGTCCTCCAATAACGCCCAAGTTTCTATGACCCTTGATGTTCGTTTCTGCTGATGGTCAATCCTACCGACATATATTATTTCTTTTTGTTTGTCTGCCAAATCAAGCTCATAATGTTCCGTATTTATCGTAACAGGATTAGTCTGTACAATTAATTTCTTTGCATTTTTAATGCCAGTAAAATCCTCGAAATGCTTGATGAAACTTTCCGACAGTACCATAAACCTGTCACTATTACGATAAATATAACGCATACTTGCCGCTGTGACTGATTTAAGTAAATGTAATTTGAGCTTTAGGAAAGAGCGTTTTATAACATTGTCACATCGTTCCAACGATATTTCGACCTGCTTGGTGCGTCCATTAGACAAAGGGTCATTATGATATACTGCTATTATTTTGATACCCAATCCTTTGGAGGCTTTTTTTAATGTTAACGCCGGGACGAACGGCAACCCCCACTGGTTTATTACTACCTGGATATTATTCTCTTTGAGTATTTGGCGAAGGGACTTTACATTTTCCTTCCCCGCATTAAAACCTTTCCCGTAAAATATTCTTACACGGCCGTTAAGCCTGTCGGTCAACGATGTCTTACCCTCGTAAAAAGCCCACAACACGACATTATGGCCTTCATCTGAAAACTTGTTTGCCAATACAGACGTGACGACTTCCAAACCGCCTATTTCAAAGGATTTAAGTAAAAATAAAATATTCATCAATTATAAAGCGAACCAATATTTATAACTTTGATTATAATCTATTTCCGCCGTCCTGTCCCTTATTACTTTTGCCGGGTTGCCACCCACTATCTTTCTTGCCGGAACATCTTTTGTAACGATGCTACCCGGTAAAACGATTGCCCCGTCGCCTATTGTAACTCCGGGCATAATCATCGCATTTGAGAAAATAAATACATTATCTTCAATTACGACAGGGGCGCCTTTCGTTTCAAACATCGGACTATCAATGTCGTGTCCGAGAGTGTAGATTTTAGTTCCGTGGGCTATGCCTACATTATTCCCGATTTTTATGCCACGGCGGTTATCTAAGTAACATCCAAAGTTGACAACGGAATTACTACCTATTTTAAAATTCCCGACATGAAAGAATTTACATCCTCGGTGGATACAACTGTTTTTACCAATCCAGATGCCAAACACCAATAAATAATAGCGTCTTATCGGATTTGGTACAAACGAATAAGTAAGATTAAGAAACTCGACTACGATAAATTTTATTTGAAGGAGGAAATCATGTATTACCCCCCCCGATTTTACTTTTGTTAACATGGCGTTTTTAATATGTTATGTTTTAGTTCGCAAGATGTGCTTGTTTGTCTCATGAAAGACAGTATTTTACGGCATAAAAAACGGCTTATTTCAAAGAGCCTGATTATAAGCAAAATGTAAAAATACAAAATACTTTGCATTATAACCATTCAGCTTATAGTTTGGCTGACATTAATAATCAAGCATTATTACAACACTTTATGAATAAATCGTTCCATTGTGACATTATATGGTCTATGCTGTACTTGGGTAACTCTTTCAAGGCATTGTTCCTCAGTTTCAACCGTAAATGTGGACTCTCAATTAACTTTTCCAAATTTTTCGCAAAATTCTCCGTATTGCCAAAATCACATGCCAAAGCTGTTTGCCCGTTATTATAGGCCCACCCTACACCTACAATATTGAACATACATATTGGAAGACCCACAGTCATTGCCTCCAATAATACAAGACCAAATCCTTCATGTTCAGAAGTTAATGCAAAAATGCTGCTTTTCAAGTATTCAGACTTAACATCGTCAACCGCATCATTAAGGATAAACGAATCAGTCAATCCCAATTTATCGATTAACGATTGTAATATAGCCTTGTCTGGCCCCATGCCGAACACTTCAACCTTCCAATCATTATGTCTATCATGTATTTTGGCCCATGCGTCAATGAGCAGGTCCAATCTCTTTTGTACATGGTAGCGAGCTACGCATATTATACGTTTACTGCTTAAATCCGATAGGCGGTCAGTGGAAAGTTGGGTGAAATTATTTATTACAACCATATTTTTCAAGTTCCAGTAGTGCCTGTCTTCATCGGTTAAGATAACAAAGCGGCCATAACGTCTGTAAATGGATTTTGCGACAGCAAAATATAAAGTCTTGAATAACCTGCTTTTATCATTTAGATTGTATTCCATACCCAAATAAGAAAAATGAATCTCCATTATTTTAGGTATGTCTCTTCTTATAAAAGGCAATGTCCATGTTACCACTTGGGTTTGGGCATTAACTACAATATTTGGCTCAATCTCATTGAGAAGCCTTGATATATTTTTAATTTGAGTAAAACAACCGACGATTTTTCTTAATGAATTGGCATTCAGTTGATTACCCCCCCCGATTTTACATAATTTCACATTTTTGGAAAGATTGTATGCCGAGCTTTCTACATCATTTGCAACGCAAATTGTGACATCATGATGGAATTTATCAGCCAAATAATTAGCCTTGTCAACGACGATACGAGCCATACCACCTTTATAGTTTAGCCCGTTTATGAAATAAAGAATTTTCATGTTTGATAAAAAATTACAGTCCTATCCAATGCTCTAAGAAAATGTCAGGATTTCCTTTATCGCTATTCCACCATTTTTTGGGATAAATAATACATTCTTTTGTACGCCCCAATCGTGCTCCCCAATAACTGAATGTACTATTAGCGATTATTCCACATTTACATTTTGACATGAGATACATATCCAATGGAGAATTAGCGCCCGTGTTCCAATTAACAAACAAGGTATCTTTTCCTAAATCCAAGTTCTGCCTCATCCATTGTATGTCATCCGAAAAACATACAAATTTCACTTTGGGAATTTTTAATTTTATTGTTTTTATTGCTGAATTGTAATATTCTGAAGTACAACAACCTTCAAACAAAGATTTAAATGTCGGAGATAAATAATCGCCTCTCCGTACATGAATAAAGCATGAATTTGCTTGCCTTATATCCTTGAGGGCCATTTTGTTCTTATCAGACAAAGCCTCCTCTTCAACCTTCCATTTCAGCCATTCCACATCAGGGATAAAACGCTTGTTGAACTTAAAAGGGAAAAACACCTTGGCTTTTTCATGTATCCAGTCAAGTTGATTCAAATCGAGCCATTGTGAAGTTGGAAAAAACTGTTTATAAATGTAGAACAGGCCTGTTACAGGTAGAACCCACCATGTTTGCCGGGGCAACTCTACTTGAAACCATTTATCAATTTCAAGGCCATAATGCTCTTTCAATTTTTTTCCATACAATCCATAAAAATGTTCGTCAGGAAAACGTTTTTTTAAATACAGATAAAAGGCATACTCAAAAATCTGGTTGCCTAATCCTCCTGTAAAAACCAATATTTTCATTATTTGTATTTTTCAAATTATCGTTTATATTTCAGGCCAAATAAAAAGCAAAAATATTTACATGAATCTTTTAAGGAATATCTTCCATCTAAAAATATAGGCAACTTTAATATAATATAAATAATTTTTAAAATGTAGAATTGAGACTTTGTAAGCCAGATTCTCATATAATTAAACAAACCTGTTTCACTCATGATTTTTTTATCCATAAGTGTACATTTTGAACTACTTACTTGCTCTAAATGTATTATTTGTGGCCCTTTGACTAAAGCCATCTTATATCCATGTTTGTGGAAACGTCTTTGCATATCATTTTCTTCATGATACATGAAAAAGCTCTCGTCAAACAATCCTAGATTTTCTATAACATCCCTTTTGATAAACATATCAGCTCCAATAACCATTTCTACTTCCATCCAATCTTCATACTTACCCCAATGGTTCTTATCAGAACTTTTTGCTCTATATTTTTTTAAGTAAGAAGTAATTAACATACTTAAAACCCTTTTCATTGTCAGAAATCTTCCATATGATTGATTTGGATGCAAATCTTTATCTAGTAAAAAAGCACCAATACATGCAATATTTTTAGGGGATTTTTCCATTTTCGAATAAAAAATGGAAGCAGCATCATTTAAAAGAATAGTGTCCGAATTTAAAAGAAAAACATATTTCCCTTTTGCTGCTTTATAGCCTAAATTATTTGCTCTTCCAAAACCCAGATTTATATTTGAAGGGAGGAAATGTATTCTTTTGTCATTGGCAAACAAGTTCACACTTCCATCGTTAGAATTGTTATCCACCAATATAATCTCATATTCCACCACTTTTGTTTGCGATATAATACTCTCAATGCATTTTTCCGTAACAGATTTAGTATTATAATTAACAATGATTATTGACACGTCCATTATCCTTATTTATTACTATTTGTTCGTATATATTCTTAATTGTATTACAATTCGTTTCTATTGAATAGAGTTTATCGACAACATTAAAAGCTTCACTTCCTACTTCATATTTGGAATATTTTCCATTCTCAACTTCCATTATTGCATCTCTCAAGCCGTCATTATCTGTGAATCGCAACGATAACTCACGTCCTGAAAATTCATATGCATTATCCATTTGCTCTTTTGTTCCCCCTGTGTCACGACCGATTATCAAACATTTATTATACATTCCTTCTGCCGTTATAAGTCCAAAACATTCAAAAATAGACGGTACTATTAATGCTTTTGCATTTCTCATAAGAGAATAAACATCATCACGAAATCCTATAAAGCGTATAATATCAGACATTTTTTTATTTTCAACATAGGCCATTATTTTTTTTGCATAAACTGAATCTATCCCACCTGCTAACAATAATGGTGTTTTCATATTCTCTTCCTCTATCAGTTTAACATAAGTATTTATTAAATCCGAACATCCCTTATGCTTTGTGATATTTCCGACAAAAAGATAATATCTGCTTGCATTTTCTCTTTCAGTATCTTGAATATTAACAGGTCTCTTTATTCCGTCATAAATTATTCTTGCAGTATCTAAGCCATAATAACTTGCCAACCCTTTTGTTATGCAAATAGGGATACTTTTCGTCTTATTTATAGTTTTCACAATGCCTTCAATTCCTCCATATGGATTATATCCCATATCCAAGGTTTGATATTCCCTTAAATGCCAAACATGAGGAATACCACATTTGTAACATACATATGCCGGAATTCTATACACGCCAACATTTGTATGCACTATATCTGGCTTTAAATACATGACTAATGCTTTTAACTTTGTCTCGGCTCTTTTATTTATAAATAAATCTCGAAGTAATCTTGGAACAAATAACATATAATCTTTTAGAGATTTAAGAGGCGGATAAACATCAAATCTCATTGGAATATGAAATGTTTCTATTCCCATTTTCGCCAAATCATATTGCAATCCTAAAGATTCTGAATACACAACTTTTATATCATAAGTGTTTTTTATTCCGTTTATCAAATTCAGCAAAGCCTTTCCGGAACCAAACCTATCACCAACGGTTATAAATAAAATCTTTACCATAAAAATGTTTCATAAGGAAATATTACATTACCATTGCCCAATTTTTGCATTCCCGATTTTTGAATCTCATAAAACGAATACAGTCGATAAAATTCAAATAATATAACTGGTAATATATAAATAAAATTCTTCTTATTAATACAATGGGATAATGCAACACACAATATCGGAATAAAAGCGAACGTTATCCTTTGCCCGATAGGAATAGTTATTAAAATATTTGTTACCACAATGCTAAATAATGCAATCTTGTTTATAATTTTATTGAGTTCTTCATTTCTATTTGTATTAATAATAAAAATACCATACAAACTTAGAGGAAGAACATTCCTAAAATACTCATATCCTGTAATAAGTTCTGTTTGCCCAATATTTTCAAAATATACCATTTGTCCAATGCCTATGAAATAAGACAAATAAAGAAAAAAGTTTTGTAAATATGCAACAGCTATATTACCTATCGCAAAACTTATAATAATTAATAGAAAGTATGTGTTTTTTGAAAATTGATGTTTGATAAGATATAATAATATTGTTACCAATATTGGAAATAAAGATGAATTATGAAAATTAAAACTCAGAAAGCCCCACAAAAAAATATAATACCATTTATACTGAGAAATTAAAGCGTAAAAGAATAATAAATAAAAACTAATTGATATGGATTGCCGCATACCTCCATACTCAATAAATAAGAAAGGTTCCAAAAATACGATTGATGACATAAGGAATAATGTCAAAAGAGGCTTTAATGATATTTTTTGTATAAACCAAAACTTTATAGATGTTGCCAAAATAGCAGAAACAAAAATATACCAATATTTATTTAATGAAATCCAACGGACTAATATATTCCAATATTCAAATGCTATTTCAACATTGTCTCTACCATTATACCCTGATACAGGATGCAGAAAAAAATCAATATAATTATATGTATCAGTTCCAACATTTTCTGTTCTTATTGCCGGCAAAATACACCACAATAAACCTAAAAGTAAATATGTCCTCTTTTCCTTTATTCTATTAGGATTTTTAAGATAATAGATTCCCATAAATCCAATAATAGCAATCAATAATATTATTATCATCTCAATAAAATGTTGTTATAAAGACTTGATAATTCTTGCTGGATTCCCCACTACAACATTATTTTGTGGGATACTTTTCGTAACAACGCACCCAGCTCCTATTACAACATTATCACCAATTTCAATATTTCCTATTACAATGGCTCCTGCGCATATTTTCACATTATTCCCAATTGTTGGCAAATTACCTGAATGAGACTTGTTTGTTCCTATAGTTACATTATGCCAAATTTGGCAATTTGCCCCTATAAATTTTGCATTAATACGAGTCGAATGACCATGTTGTATAACTAGTCCTGTATCTATATTAAAACTGTCAAAATATAAAGCATATTGTCCTTTTGCACACCATCGAATAAAAACACTCCATCCACCAAATCTAAAATAAAGAACACTTCTATATTCAGAGAGATTTAGTAGGTCTATAAATAGGGAGAAATTTTTTCTCCTGTTAGGGAAAATTACATCATACCATCGGTCGCGCTCTTCGGTCAGACTCTTCTTTTTGTTAAATATTAAAAAAAAGAAAATTATAGGTATAAATCTAATTGCCGCTATATACTTAAAAAGCTGTCTTACACATTTTTTCATAATCATTTAAGATTGTCTGATAAAAATTTTGTCCCTATCTCTTTAAACTGTCTCAATCTTGTGTCAACATCTCCCCAGTTGATAGTTTGCTTTTTCATCATTGTGAATGTTTCTGCGTTTTTTATTATCCTGTCTTGTAGCCCCAAATATTCCAATATCGTGTATATGCGGTCATTCATCCCTGACAGAGAGCCCTCTATTAATGTCACAAAAAAGTCTCTATGGAAAATGAGTGAAAACATCACACCGTGGAATGAATTGGTGATTACCAATTTGTTGTTATATATCCCCGACAGCCATTCTTCTATGGAATACTGATTCCATTTATTAATGTCAGGCTTATATACATCATATTCACATTGCAGCGTTTCCTCTATTTCTGCTATTAATTTTTGGTTTTCTTGCAATACATATATGAAGCAGCCCCGATTGTTTATGTGTCTATTTACAAATGGCATATATTGTGCTGAGTTCACGAGTACGGTCGGGTCTGGCACAACAGTCACTTGACCCTTTGAGAACTTTGGCTGGATGATTTTGATTGCCGTATTTTCACGAGCACTAATTGCATAAAAATCATTGATAAAGTCAGAGACCGTGGCAAGCACATCTGTTGGATATTGTTCACATCCCAGACTTACCGCATAGGCTATTTTACGGATATTAGTTTTGACAGGCAGCCAATACACCCGACCGTAGTTTAATGCTATGTACGGATTCCACACCTGGTCACTGCCTACGATGACAATGTCATATCCACTTATCAAACGTTCACAATCAGTTGCATTGTAATACCGTGTGTTGGACAGGTTCAAATTCTTTTTTCGGAACCGCTTGAATTTTTGTTCTTTCAAATATTCACAGACATTTTTTTCAATCGTGTGCACTGATTTGCTTTTAAAGCATAGCAGGAAATTGTCCCTAAATGTTTTCGGCGCATAGTTGATAATTTCAACATCGTAATTCAAGCCTTTCAAGTAAGTTTGCAAGGCGTATGCTTGAAGAACTCCACCGTAATTAGTTCCCCAATGAAACGTCAAAATACCGATTCTCATGCTCTGCTTTCTTTATCACTCTCTATTACTTGTAGCAAGATTATCCATATATTTTTCCTGAGCCTTTAAAAGTTCACTTGCCAAAATACCGACATTAGCGGTGCTCAGTTTCAGACTGTAGTTATGACCTGAATTGTCGTTGTCCTTAAATATGCATATCACATTTTCTTGATTAGTGTCATCAAACTCTACGTTACCATGTGATATGGAATTGCGCAGGTGATAGATGTGCTTCAAGTCACTTGGATACCGCCCTGCAGGATAGGTGTCTGTTTCTTCTTTATTGTCGTCTATCCAGGCATTGACAGCTTTATAATCGTCCTTATATGCATCCAATATCAATTCTTTAGGCAGTACCAACAAAGAATACAAACAGGCAAGTAGCATACCTTGATTACCGACCTTTATTTGTCCTTTTTCATACATCTCTTTGATTTTAGGAAATGGAAAATCTATTCTTTTGAAAAAATCGCTGTCAATGAATATTTCACTTTCCTTTGATAAAGTGAGCAACAGTACTGCATTACATGTACTCTGAATAATCAAATTTTCTTGGTTTGAATAAGGCATATTTCTTAATGTTTAAGTTGTACAAATACTTTCTTTATAATATTCTTTATTTTTCGTTTTGCTATCCTATAAAGAGACTTATGTACGGTTCGTTCTATTAATTCGGCTAAGTTCCTGTAGTCTACAAATCTCTTGAAAAACAGATTATGTTTCGGATGCATTTTCACATCTTCTTTAAACCCTCCATTGAACCGTTGCGCATCGCTAAGTGAAGAAACACGTACCTCCATGTCCAACGTATCAAATACAGCTTTCCCTTTGTCCGTATTCAGCAGAACCAATCCTACCCCTTTGTCATCATCAAAATCAGGCATTAGTTGGTTGATTCCCCAATAGTCAGCAATGGTCAGGTCGCTGTGACTCACGCCGTTCTTGCACTTACAGTGGTAACAGCTTGGACGCAGATACACATCGGCGAGAAACCCTTTCATGTAAGGGTTGTCATAGTGAATATCGGACAACAAAACTGTATTTTTGTCCGCCTTAGGGGCGGACCCACGGACAACAAAACTGTATTTTTTCCAGCCATGAAGTGTTTTATCTCTAAACTCTATGCCTGTTATCACAGGCACGGACTTTATAGATGAAGACAAAACTGAATTTTTTCCAGCCGCCTTAAAGGCGGAAAAAGAGGACATTTCTTCAAGATACTTGCGCCAAACACCTGGACTTGGCACACCATGGCAGAGAAAATCCACCGATAGCAGGTTGGGATAGTCCTTGCGAAGGTAATTGTGCAGGGCGGTGATTTGGCATGGACTACCAGTAAACAACACCTTGCGACCTTCCTTCAAGAACCTCTCGGCTTGACTGAACGATTCTCCAATACGGCTTTGGACATATTTACTGCCCATCATTGGTTTCACTCCATCCAACGTTTCAGAATAAGTGTGCTTGACCTCCCAATTTCCGTCGAACACCGCACCAAACACAACGCCGTTTTGTTCAATTACCTTTTTGGCAAAAGCGATGAATACCCCTCCTGACGAACTTGCCATACGTTCCTCCTCGTTGCGGTTCTTCACTGCAAGTACCTTCATTACCGGTAGTTTTTCCGGACGGTTGATTATCGGACAGACTTTTTCACATAGTCCACAGTCAATGCACAATGTCTCGTCTACTACAGGATAAAGGAATCCTTCTTCATCCTCCTTCATTGAAATGCAGTGCTTGGGACAGCGTTGTACACAGGCAGAACATCCACAACAATCCTGCTTGTTTTGTATTTTTATCATTTATGGAAAATTTTGTTTGTAAAAGCAACAACCTTTGACCTGACAAATGTCCGTTCATTTTTCGATAATCCAATAGTATAGGCTACCGTACCGACTGATAACATACAAATTAAGCACACCACAAAGAAACGGGCAACCGTGTCATCCATGTTATCGTAAATGATGAAAGGCGCGATAACAGATAATACGACAACAAAAAGCACTCTCGTATAGATGTTCTTGATGTAATCTACGATGCGTATACCTATAAGAGGTCGGAGCAATACCATCCGCACAAGTTGCGTTATTGACTCCACTGCGAAATGTACCAAGAATACGGAATATGCAGGACAACCGAGTTTCAGGCAGACATATGAAACTGGAAGTATCATCAAAAGTATCGAACCGCAAATGGCTTGGTACTTGCGAACTTTACCAGTAGCTTGGTTGGCTACCATCAAAGGGTTTGACAATGTGTATATCAAAGACGTACAAATCATTATACGCAGAAATACAACAGTATTGTCCGGTACGGTTTTCAACCAGACGGTCAGGATAAAGTTGGTTTCGAACAAGACAGGCAAGGAAAGGAAGAACAGCAGGTAGAACGAGAACCTTGCGCTGCGGAACATCAGCTTATGCATGTCTTCCATTTCCCCTTTTGCATATGTCTTGGTGATTTGTGGATTGAGTGCCATCTGGAAGTTGCCTATGAACTGCTGGATTGCACTTTGGACCTGTACTGCAACGGCGCGTGCTGCATTGACAACCGGTCCGAAAAACACGTTGAGAAGCATATTCAGGCCTTGTCCGAACAGCACGCCAGCAAGATTACCGAACATACTCCAACCTGCAAAACTTGTCATTTCCTTGAAGAAGGATTTGTCCCAAACATGGCGGTATTTTGATTCTTCGAAATGCCTGTTGCAATAGTGGTTGTAGCAAAAGCGGATGAGCAGTTGTACCGCCAAAATCAGAAATGCATAGAATATCAGCTTGTCGAAGGGAGAAATAACAAGGGCATATACGATTGCAAACTTCAGGACCGCTTCTAAAATGGATATGTAGGCGAATACTGACATCTTTTCATGGGCAATAATATCTGCGTTATACGGCACGCTGACAATCATCACGACAGTCGAAACAATCGAGCATTGCAATACCCAAAATGCAGCATCCATACGGTCTGCAGGTATCTGCATCTGTGTGTACATAAACCAAAGTCCTACTGTTTCACCTAAAACAACAATCAATGCTGCAATAAGGAAATGTATCTGCAACGAAGTACTAAACACGGTCTGCAAACGCTTCATGTCACCCTTACCCAATGCAAACGTGATATAACGCTGTGTTGCTGATGACATAGAGCCGTTGATAAAACCGAACATCGCAACAACTCCACCGACAACATTGTATACGCCATAATCAGTAACGCCTAAAGTGTTCAAAACAACACGGCTCGTATAAAGCGTTACAAGCATGATAAATAACGTCCGCATATACAGCAGCAGCGTATTCTTGGCTATACGTTTATTGTTGACTGAAGTATCAGACATTTTTACTTTTCAAAAACATTCAAAATAGTTGTCGCTGACCTCGTTTATATTGCACAACCGATGGTCATAAAACTGCAATCGGCAAGAGCTTTTAATTCATGCCTCTCATTGCGTAAGCGTCCAATTCTGACGTACCACCCGCTTTACAGGCAGCATGTCTAAAATAAGATTAAAATCCGATTGATATTTATTATTTATTAGCACTTATACCGATGGTTGAGGGCATAAATTTTCTATAGTTACGGTTGCCTACACTTATCTTTGCAAAGTGCCTTTTCCCGTCGCATCAATTCCTTTTTTGCATTTTGGCTATCTCTTCATCCTTTATTTTAAGCAATTCCTGAAAGTATGGCATAGCCTCGCCCATTCTGGATTCACCACGGCTTATTGATTTTTCTATACTCTCAAGCAGTTCAACCAGTTTTTCAAGTTCGGCTGTCTTACGTTCTTCCTCTTTACGGGCCGCTTCTTCCTCTTCTATACGTTTGGCAAGGTAGTTGACTTCTTTCACCAGTTCCTCCTTGCTCATTCCTTCCAACCGCTTTATATAAGAATAGGGAATTTTCGTCATAGGTCGTTTTTTATTTGTATATTATTTGTTTTCACTGCTTGTCATTTCGTTGCTTTTATTCCGCTCCGAGATTTCCCCTAAGAAGTTCAGGAAATCAAGAATGTTAGGCTCGTCTGTATAGAAACCGTTTATGTCCTTCTCGAACTCCCCGTAAAGGTCTTGGTGCATGGTGTATCTATTTCCAAATTTTGTGGTGAAGGACTTATGTTTCGCATCCTCTTCCTCGTCATCATGTATGCTGTCAAAGAAAATATCACTGTCCCATAAATCGAACTCGTTTTTATCCAACCACGCTATAGGGCCATTTATGTATGTTTTCCCGAGGTATGTAACAAGCTGGCCGACAAAACACATATCCTCAATCTTCTTCTTTGAAACTCGGACAGGAAATATGACATCAATGGTGGTATTGTCCTTTTTCATTACCGTAACTATATATCCGTCATCTTTGCTTTCAAACGGCAGGTATGAATCTAACTGCATGGGCTGGACAGTTTTCAAGTTCGCTATCACTTCCTTTCCGTTTTCATCCATCTTGAAACTCTCGGCAATTCTTGAAAGCAATGTACAGCCTTCCTTGTCATGCCAGTTGAAAGCCAAGTCGGATTCAAGCATTTCTTTTGCCTTTTTCATGTCACCACCGGCAAGTTCCAAGAATGCGTCCTTTCTGTATTGGAGGTTGGGGTATATTCTTCTTACTGTCCTGTCTTGAATGGCGAAATACGAAGCGACATTCTTCAACTTTTGGAAATCACCTGACAAAACACATTCCTTAATCCACTGTTTCAGGCTGCTTTCGGGTGCATCGGCGACTGCTTGGGTAAAGGCATTATAAAGAAGGTTTGTGTCTTTTGTTGATAGATCCAACTTGTCACACCAATAAAACGCCATGTTACCCAAACTTCTGTAAACCACGCTATAAGAGGAATCAATATCGACGGACACTGTATTTTCGACAAGCATAACCAATTGGAGCAGGTAGTATTCGTTCATATTCCTGGCACTTCCTTTTGCGATGTCATGGAATTGCTTGTAGACACCGTAATAAAAAGCCACATCACCATTTACGTCCATAGTGGGATGATGAAGTTTCTGCCACCTTTTCTTGAATATGTCTTCAGAAGTTATGGTTATATTTGAAGATTGGTTATTATGCCGCTTTTTCACTGTCTTGCCTCCTTAACTTCATTTTTCCCTTTTCACGTCCTCACCTTTCCACCTTTTTTATATATGCAGCCAAACAGTCCTAAGATACCTTCTCCAGACAGCAAGATGGGTCGTGGTGTTAATTTCAGTGCAGATATTAGTGCAGGTATTTATGAGTTCGTCCTTTGCTCCATCAATGCCGGCTTCTGATGTTACAGTTATTGCCATTACATTGAGCCGTTCTTTTGCTATATTAAAGTTTTGTATTGGTTTGACTTTTGATTTTTCGTTGGTAAGGATATTATATAAAGTAGGAGCGTAGTTGTGGAAAGACTCTATCAGCTTTTCCTTGTAGATTTCCTTTTTTTCAAGATTATCAGGGTTGTTTGCCGCTTGTATTTTTGTCCCTTTCACCAATTTCTCGTTAGCCTTTCCAGCTGTCATAAAATACTCACCAAGAAAATAGTCCCAGTTTGCAAAGAGGGTAAAACTTTCTTTGTCCTTGTCTTGTATTATTCCGATGTGGGCATAATAAGTGGTCGTAACCGTTTCCTCTTTTTCCTTACTTGGATAATATACCTGTTCCGTTATATCTACTTTCCTTATTATCTCTATGAAGTTGGTATGTTGTATCTTGATTTCGTGTTGGTTATCTTTTAATTCAGCACCTGGAGTAGGGGTGAGGAACGGTCTGATTATGAGCTTCTTCCAGTTAGACTTTACATAACCGGGATTGTCTTTCTCGTAACGGATTAAGTTCAATATCAGTTCGGCGTTCTTAGTATCAAGTTTAGCAAACCTTTGGCTTAACTCTTTGTGCCCTTTATTATACAAGCTTTTGCAGAAATCAACCAACGAGGGCTTGAATGTTAACTCGTCGATAAATTCATAGAGCATAGGAAGCGTCTTGTCCCCATAGCCGCAACCTTGTATCATTCCTATCAACAAATCAACAGCCCTTTCCTTGATTGTCCCTAATGTCTGCTTATCACCTTCCGCGTTGTGAACCCTTACTACGTGAAAGTTCCAGATGTTGGGGATTGATACAGCCCTGTCAAGTCCTTTCAAATGATATACAAGCCTTTTGTCTCTCCTGAATTTCGTGATATATCCTTCAGTTCCTGCAAGTGGCCCGTCAATCACCTTTACAATGTCGTTAGGCTCGTTTGTTTTGGGGTTGAATGCGTAGTCGGTGTAAGGACGTTCAAGGGGTATTGCTGTGTCAGGGTAGTTCTCGTTATAATCCTTAAGCTGCCTCATCTGCTCTTCTGGGATTACGCTCATCGACGCTTTCTTTCCGTTTTCCGTCTTTCTTTCGTACTGAATGAACTCCTCCATTGAATATCGGCCGAGAAATTCCGACAATGCTTTCTGTGTTGCCAGGACGAATACAAAACCTGAAAAAAGAGGCCCTTTCTTTATTTCCTTACCTAAACCGACATCTACGGTAGTACGGTCAGGGGCGTATATTTCAAGTATGTTGCTGTTCTCCGCCTTGTATTTCTCAAGAAGTTCCACAGTAGCTTTTTCACGGTGGGGCCTGGTACGGACGATATACCAGCAATAGTCTACGTTGTTAAGCTTGTCCTTCATGAAAGCAAGGAAAGTAAGGTCGGAGTTTAATATAGGAAACCGTAATCAAAGGTCTTGCGGAAAGCACGTTCTCCACGTTCCCTTCATGACAATCGCATGAAAGTTCTGAAATACCTTTTCAAGATAAGAATATGCGTCTTGCAACTGATTTTCATTGCATTCGCTTGCATTATCTTTCAGGCGTAACGGCAGTATCCCGGACGAAACTCAGCAGCGATTACCTACCGTTGTTATGTGGTGTGACGAACAAAGCGTTGCAGGCTTCATTTTTTTCATTTCCATACCACAAAATTCCTTGTTGGTTCCTTAATTTAGTTCTTGTTTCTATGGAGGAGTTTATCACCGCTTTATAAGTATAAAACCTCCACTCGCCTGCAAAGTTACGAAAAACAGCGGATTTACGGCACTTTCGGAGGACTTTTTTAATGAAAAATTTTCTTTTGTGTTGGACTAAAATGTGCATTGTTTGACTAAAAACCAGCAAGCCATAACTAACGTGTTGATATTAAACACTTTACAGCAAAACACCGCTTCATACTTATGAAACCTCCACATTAGTAAAACATTTCCACCCCGTTTTTTCACTTCAAAATCCTGCCGAGAAACCGCTTGTTGGCCCTCATTACGGTAGAGTTGTCTATGGTCGAGAGGTAGATTTGCGTAGTCTTTATGTCACTGTGTCCCAGCCCTTTGCTCACCACGGTTATATCGTTTCCCATGTCCCTCATTATCGAAGCCCAGGAATGCCTTGCCACGTAGGTAGTAAGCGGAATATGAAGCCCGGCCATTTCGCCTATCTTCTTCAGGTTTCGGTTGACGTTGTGCTCCGCTTTTTCGTATTGTTTCCTTTCCGTACCATCCTGCGTTGTTATGATAGGCAATAAATAAGGTGTGTCTTTCGTAAGGTGTGAGTAAGCGTCCACAATCTCCTGCATCGGCTTTTCCCAGCTTATCGTGAGTGCCTGTCCCGACTTCTTGCGTGAGTATTGCAACTGCCCGTTCCTTATGTCGGATTTCTTCAGGTATGCAATATCAACGAAAGCCATACCCTGCAAGTACAAGCTCAACATGAACATATCACGGGCAAAAGCAAGAGGAGAGCCGTCCTTGAATTTGAGTTTCCTTATTGCCTTTATCGCGTCGATTGATATGGCACGCTTGGTTGTTGTAGCGAAGCCAGTGAACACATGACGGAAAATATCCTTTTCCTCCGTCAATCCCAATTCTACTGCCTTAAAGTACAGTGTCTTCAGCGTCCTTAAATAACAAGAAGATGAGTTCCTTTTCAGCCCCTTATTCTTCATCCATGCCTCGTATTGGTTTATTATGTCTTCATTGAGGTCGTCGAAAGTAATATCCTTACCGTTCCTGAAAGAAGAGAAACTGGCCAACGAATCACGGTATGTCTTTGCGGTTCCGTCCCTTTTTGCAGCAGTCTTCTTTGCAACCATCGAGCGTATGAAGTTGAAGAAGGTAGGACATTCCGGTTGCCTGTTGTATTCCGAAACGATGTCGTCAACAGTGTAGTCCGCCTTTTCTTTCTCCTTCCCGGTTATAATCTTGGTAAACCGTTCCATGCTCCACTTCAACTTTGAGGCCACCATTTCAAGATACGCCTTCCTCTCCTCCGTACCTCTGGTTATTACCGACGAAGAAACGCTGTCCCACTCACAAGGAAATACACGGCAATCGGTGAAGACAGTCCTCGCCACCCTCTTGTGTATAATCTGAAAATACAAAGTTCCTTCCTTGCCCTCTACCGTTGATGAGCGAAACTTTATCCTTACCGATGCCATATACCTTCGTTTTTGTCGTTAATTATCCGTTGTTTTTACTTGTCTTATTTTCACGCTTTGCAAAAGACCGTCAATTGGTTTGTAAAAGGCCATCAATCACCACTCAAAAGACGGCAAATCGCAATGCAAAAGGCCGTGAATTGAAACCCCTCCCCACCACGCTTGTCTGGAGAATGACAGGGAGAGGCAGTTAGAGTCAGGTCAAGTGGATTTCAAACCGTTTACAATTTCCACATCTCTCCCTCAAGTATCTTAATTACGCTATCTGTTAACTCCACCATTGGAAACTTTATCGTGTCCGTAAACTCATCGAAATAGTAGAAACCGTCAAGTTTTTGTCCGATTGCCATTCCTTGTTCGAACAGCCAACGGACATTATTACCATAAACGGAAAACATACCTGTTCGGCATGACCAGAAGAAAAAGTAACCTTCTCCTATATCCGCCAAACTGTACATTTTTTGCAAAAAAACATCAGTGAAAACAGCCGGACTTTCATAACCAATACTTTCAGGTGCGATGTATCCCAACCCGTTTTGAAGCCTGCCACCTTTAAGACGAAAGTGCTTTATTGGAATCATGAACACGCTGCCTTTATGTTCCGGAACGACTGTACAGACATATGCAACATAATCATCACCCATATCTATAGGAATACTGACAGCAATGAATGAGTCTGCATCTGTCATACTCTGAAAATCAAAATCTTCAGGATTGCTGCGTACTATGTCTCTAATATTTGCCATTAGTGTCTTATAGTTGCTTTTGTATTCCTCCACGACCTCGCTCATTGAATTGTATTCCGTTTTGGAACTTACCGGGTATTTGCGTCTTTTCACCGTCGTCTTGTTGTTTTGGCTGCCTGGGAAACTGTTAAATTGCGACTTGAATAAATGTTCTTTTTTCATAATGGTTCTATTTGTTTAATTGTTTTTTGTACTAAATACTTTATTCTCAATTAGTTACATCCATGCTCTATTGAAAATACAAGGACATAATGGTGGCTTGCAAGGACAGGTGGTGGCCTTATCCTCGCCCTCTGTTTTTTGTTAATCATATTGTTGTGATTTTACGGAAGGGCAGCTGTTTTATGTATTCCCTTCCTTGCTGTTCATGGTTTGGAGAAGTCTGCGTTTTCAGGGTTGCCGTTGGTTGAAGCCTCTTGTTTCCCGGTATTTGCAGCAAGCCCGAGTTTCCTTAGCCTGCTTTCCACTGCGCCTGTATTACGCTTGAGCAACTTGCCTATCTCACTGTTGGTCTTCCCTTCTGAATAGTATCTTTTTAACAATACCTCCTCTTCGGCCGTCCATTTGTTATAGGCGTTTTCATGCTTTGCCTTAAGTTCCTGCATATGGGTGCTTCCGGGCGTGATGGATAGCTTGGATGTCTTCTGCTTTTTCACTTGGTATGCTTCAGGATGGAGCTGCTTATGTCTTGCGAACAGGCCTTTTGCAAGTTTCCCCATATCTTCGTCTGCCAAGTCTATATATCCGGTAGTACCATCCGGCTTGACCTGCCTTACCCTGACCAGCCCTTTTGAAATCCTGTCAAAGTAAATCTTGCCGTATTTGACTCTGACGTATATAGGCTGTGTTGCCATGAATTTTGTCATCTTAATTATCTTTTTTTACGTTTAAAGAAGCCGCAGCAATACAACAACGGCCTCCATGATTAATGAATTTTGTCTATTCTCCCTGTTCTGTATTGTCCTTGAACGTCGCAAAAGGATTGGCCTTATTGAACCTCTGAAACGAGTCCTCCAACTGTGTCTTGATGAAGTCTGCCTTTGGCTTCCCGTTGCCACGCTTGTAACCGGAGGGCGAAACTATTTCAGCAACGTCCTTGTCTGCCAGTCCATTGAGGTAGGCTATAATATAAGAGGTAGCCTCCTTCTTGTTGAGTTCGTTGCAGGCGTTGTTCCACTTGTCGATGATGAACTCCGGCACGGTCTTGTTCTTCAGGGCTTTCTCGTTGTTGTCCGTGAATTTAGACTTTGCCGTTTCATGAATCTTGATGCCGTATTCGGAATTGTCATAGCACAACTTGGAGTCGGTCGCGTTCATAGCCTTGACAAGTGACGGTTTCCTGATGATTCCCTTGACCAAAGTCATCCATTCACAAGCCGCGGTGAAGTTGTATCCCTGTCTTTCAAGCTGTCGGACGAAAGACAAAGCCCTCGCCGTTTCATCGCTGATGTTCCCTGCACGTTCCAGTCCACAGATGAAGTCGCTGTTCTTCCAAGTGAATACCTTGAGGTTTATGGTTTGTAGCATCTTTGTCAAGTTTATCCAGTTGGTCGGGAAATAAGCGAGCACGTTGGTCGGAGCCTTGTCTGGATGTTCATTCATGATTTTCCTGATTGCCATGTACCTTGTCTGCCCATCAACAATAATGACCGTCTGTACAAGTTGTTCTTCTGGTATGGGATTGCCGTCGAAATCCTCCACGTCGTACCCCATCATGACAGCGACAGTTCCCGGAATGACAAGCAGCATTACCTGAATGCCGTCCGCCATAATCGACAAAGCCATACTGTTGACTGACTTTTGCTTAGGCCACCTGTTCATCACAAGCCTGCCTATCTTAATCTTGCCGACATTAATGATACCGTTAAAGTCTAAAATTGTCAACAGCCCAGGCATAACCTCCAAAATTTGCTCGGAGGCTACCTCTTTGATTTTTTGAACGGCGTCCTTACAGGCTTCTGCATCAACAACATACGAATCTGATTCTTGTACGGTTGTGCCTGCAACCTCAATTTTCTCACTTTTGTCCTGAAACCCTCCTTGAGAGCTGACAAGACCTGCATTAATTTTTTCTTCTGTCATAACTTTTAAAATTTGAATGATTACTTACCCGCAGGATATCCAACACTTCATGTACATTGAATATCACTGTTTTCCCATCTTGAAAGGTCGCTCTGTCAAGCAACCCCTTACGTTTCCACCTGCCAATGGTACTGACAGATACGTTTAGCGTCGAGGCCAACGATTTCAAACCTGTAACAAACTGGGGGATACCAGGGTATTCCCTTGATACCTGTTTGTCACTTACACCTGCCAATTCATCAGGCCGAGATTGTGATTGCAAAATCTCACTTAAATCTGAACCTGAAAGGACAACTACCTTATCAGATAATTGCTCTAAGTCTTGATAATTCTTTTTCATAACGATGCAAAAGTATGGAAATAAAAAAGAGGCTACAAGCATTGTAACCTCCTTGTCCTATATGGCTTAGAATAAAAAAATCGAAGTCTAAGCCTACTCTAAGTTAACCCTAATTTTACGTTTATGCATAACTATGACAAAGCTATTTTAAAGATTTTGCACTGGCAATGCTGGCATCTATAAAGTCTTTTATTTTACTGTCTATATTTAAATAGCCCTTAGAACCGGTTGATGACAAATTTGATAATGACTGGGCACTATTAATTTCTCTTAGTTGTCCTTTACTGAAAATCAGAAAAGCCTCTCGGGTTATTTTCCAAACACCATGCATCGTGTTGGTGTCGTAAAGTCGCGTTATGAAATATTTTAAGCTTTTCATATCTTTATTCCAAGATATTTTATAATTCGATGGCGGCTTGGGTATTGTTGGAGCACCTAAGAAATATGGAAGGGCATTTTTACTGTCAATTGTCGCCAGCAATGATATTTTGCCATTTCCGTCGTATAATAACTTTGCCAAATATTCTAATTGGTTTATTGTAAAACCATCCGGTATTTTACTTAATTGTAATGGAATTGCGGAATAAGCAGTCGGTTCACTTTGTGATTCATCCTGTGTATCATCATTATTATTAGACGGCTTTAATATTGAAACTTGTTTATCTTGACCAATATTTCTATCTTTACAATATCGTGTATATTTTTTTCTAAAATAATTTAATGCAGTTTTATCCGAAACACTTTTCTCGGCAAATAATCGTCCTATTAAATGTTTATCACCTTCTCCATATTTTCCATGTAGTATATCAAATATTATGTCGACATAATGTTCTTCAACAACACCGTAATACCAATAATACAAAAGTCTTATAATTAATCCGTTCCTCATTTGCTCCAATTTTGTACCTTTTTGTGGCACTCTAATGCACAAGGAATAAAATAGACTTCTTCTTAGAAAATCAGGGTCAGTCTCACTGTAAGATTTCCAATAAGAATATTTTTGGACAACATTTGCCCACGAGAAAAAGTTATTTATCATGTTAATTGTAGCACTATCTTTATAATCATAAGTTTTTTCATAAAAATTCATTCGTGTTATTTTAGCATTCATTTTTATATTGTTTTCGTAAAAGAAATTTTCATACTGTTTATATAAGCCATCATTCTTAACAAACGCCTTGATTATTTTCATCCAATTAAATATCTTACTTATCTTACATTTTCTTAATATGTCAGTATTGTAAAAATACAAACAATAAAATGCATATAAAACATTTTTGTATTCATCTTCTGTAAACGACTCATTCAATACAAAATTTGGACCGATAATCTGTTCTTCCTTTTTTTTCGCTGGATTATATAGCTTATTTGATAAAACGATATTTTCTGCCTCTCTATAAGTACTCAAAAAGAAAAGATATGTTTTTGAATGAATATTATTTTTTATTCGGTTGTACGTTGGTAACCACCCTCTATTATATGCCACTTCAAAGTGGATACTAAAATCAGTTTTCCATCTTGCCCGAAGCCAATTAACTAAAAATGATATTAGAATTTCTTCTTCTTTTCGAAGAGGTTTTTTTAAGGCATTTTTCAGATTATTATAACAAAATGCCTTCATAACCCTCTGTGTAATATACGAATAAATGATTTTTTTATTGATCATATACTTTCAATCATAATTAAATATTAAACAACTTACTTCATATGTTAATGTAAAATTAAAAATAAACCGTTTGAATTGATTGTTTTTTTTGCACGATTAATATTTGATAACATTCTTTAATATTCTACTATATATATTTAGACTATTCGATGAAAATGTATTTTGAGGTGATTTAAACTTATTCCAAATTCACAAATTTGAATTAAAATGCTAAAAGACAACGTACAAGAAGGAATATTTATTATACGATGTTATAGGTGCCAAATTCATTAATAAGAAGTTTCCATATACGCTTGCATTGCCTAAGATACAATAAAAACGAAACAATTGCCCCATCATTCCACTGCAAAACGTGTTTATGTAACAAAAGTAGCCTTATAAAATAATGTGGTGAACGCTATTTTGCACAAGCTCAAGACCAACAGCTAATGGAATCTCCTTCCTATGAGAGTGTTGTTCTGCTGCAAAATACTAAAATACGGATATACAATCAATACAGGATGTTGTGCAGGAAGTTGGTGAATGAAAATCAATGTGACTTCGCTTGTTTGACAAGTACCGTAACGAATTAGACATATAAAGTATGTACTTGTACAAAACCATACAATGACGTTCCGTGACGACGAACAAGTAGGTTGCCACAAAGACTTAAAAGACGAAAAACGATCAGTGCTTTGTATCCGACCGACAGGTAAATACTTATATTGGCAACCCAAGGTCAGTGAATATAATAACATGCATAATTATGAAACGTTATCAATGGTATGTTTGCCGATTTGGACAAAGTCAACATCGGGATAGACGGTCTTTTCCTCAATTCTATGCAGGATTTTACTGCGACCTGCTGCGTGGGATACTTGAGAAAGTAAATCTTTGTAAATGTCAGCACCAACAGACGGAGGACAATTCTGATGGAGTTTTGCTTGATGAGAAGCCGTATTCCTAAAGATATTCAATGGAACAGACTAATTTTGGATGGATAATTTTAGGAGCGTACTTAACATATTTGATATACTACTATCTTCGGAGTCAAAGAATACTAGGCTTTCCCGTCCTGTTGCTAAAAATTTTTTACGATGGAGAAGGGTGCAATCACTTCGTTAAATTTTAACGAAATCAATTCGCTAAGATCTCTACAAAACAAAACTAAATAAATCAGCACTTGTATTTTTTCTGTGCATCGTTTGCTTTGTAGAGATCCAATTTATATTATATTTTTAAATTATCTGTTTAATTTTCTGATTTATGAATTTACACACCTCTTTTAGCTGTTCGGTTGTCATTTTATCTACGCTTTCAATGATGTCTTGCTTATATTGGTGGTTGTTCCATTTCTCCATCTGCATCTTCTGGGTCTCGTCCGCAACTTCAATATACGGCTTCATTGACTCATAATCGGAATGGCCGGTGCAGCTCATTACTACGCTGGCGGGAATACCGAGTGCGAGCGAACAACATACGAATGTCCTCCTTGCGTCATGGCAGCTGATTTGTTCCCAGAATTTACAGATGTCTTCATGCCGTGTATTGCCTTTGAAGTAAACCTGTACAATCTCCCTGTCCAATCCTGCAAGTCTCGCTGCTTCTTTCAATGCATCATTCAATTTCTGATTTGAAGGAACAGGAAATACTGTTTCACCCTTATACCATGAATACTTATCTATAATTTTCTGGGCGTGTTCGTTTAACGTGATAAACAGTTTGTCATCGGTCTTTTCCGTAATTATTTCCAAACGTCCATCGACAATGTTCACAGGTTTCAATGCCGCTAAATCAGAATAACGCAACGAAGTGAAGGCCATAAAGCAAAACATATCCCTCGCTACAGATAAATATTCCTTGTCCGCTGGAAACTCAAATGAAGCAAAATGCATTAGTTCCTTAAACTTCAAGAATGTCACAACCCTCGGTATAACCTTCAGTCTCGGTTTAAAGTCCAATACTCCTGGCTGTATCTTATGACCGTTTCTTAATGCCCAGCGTAGAAATGACTTCAAAATTTTAAACTGCTTAACGATAGTTCTGTTACAATAATCATTCTTTATGTACCAGTTCGAGAATTTAACCATTTTTTCGCTCGTTAATGTTTTCAGTTCAATCTTTGGGTCATACGATTTTAATTGATGAAACATTTGCTGGTATTTATATTTAGCATTGTTGCTCCAACTCCCTTCCATTGGCCTTTTTTCTATGAACTCATTGAAAATCTCGGTTAAAGACATTTTCTCATCATCTTGAATAAGAACTTCAAGCTTATTTATTCGAGTTTTGCTATTTACGTATTCTTTCAAATGCTCTTTCGTCATAAAGCCAGAATGCAAATCACATTCCGTGAACGCTTCTTCTATGTAAGCCAAATAGTCACGTATCATTTTATTTATTTCGGTTGCGTAAATCGTCTTCCCCTTGATTTTATGTGTCGTATTATTTTTCACTAATTGTTTTTTATTATCCCATTTCGCTGGGTCAATGCTATAACCGACACAAAATCCAACTTCTTGCTTCTTTTTGTCCCACCTGACACGAATCATTATCTGACCGCTTTTCATTATATAAGGTCTTGCCGTATAATTTGTCTTGTTCATAATGCTAATTTTAAAGTTCATGCAAAAATAATTCAAAATAGTTACCATAACAAGGGCTTAAAAGCACCTGACATGATATGACCATACGTGCTTAAAAACATTCAAAAATGTGGAGCCAAAGAGACCAATTTTTGCTTAAACGGGGTAATAAAACTCCCCCTAAATATTGCATTTTACAATGATTTCTGTTTATTGACAAATTGTTAATATGAGTTAATTCATCTCGCCCCATATTAACAATGAACCTTTAACGGGTGTGGAGGGGGTAAGTACTCCCCCGATTTTGGACTGTATAAGGATTTTTCTGAGTTTATCAGGAACACATAAACATCCTGAAACCCAATAAAATAAAGGCATATACGTTATTCTAAGGTCAGTTAAAATCGCCCCAAGGCAACCTCCAGCTCCACAAAGGTACTACGGATGTAGTGCCTTTTTTGTTGCATGAAACAAATATTAATCTTATAGATACATTTTGCAACCGCATTTACCGTGTTTACAGTTAACTTTGCAGTGTTGTTGGCTTTGTCTGACGAAGACAATTGAACATGTAATTAAACAATACTAAAAAACATATTATGAAAAGAAAAAGCATCATCAGGTTTACCACTCTTGCAATGCTGGCCTATGCCATGCCAAACTTTGCCTCGGCTGTTGCCGACGGACAGGACGAAGGTTTTGCCATGTTCGACAACTTCGTATATTCCGGCAATGACGACTTTTATAACTCCAACCCATTGCCTGGACCGTCATCATTCTACAACCCGATACTTCCGGGATGGAACTCCGACCCGAGCATTTGCCGTGCCGGAGACGACTATTTTATGGTAACATCTACGTTCTCGTACTTCCCGGGCGTGCCATTGTTCCACAGCAAAGACCTGCTTAACTGGAAACAGGTAGGCTACGTTCTGGACAGGCCGTCACAGCTTCCGCTCGACGGGCAGAAAACGTCTGAAGGCATTTTCGCTCCCGCGATATCATACAACCCGAACAATAAAACGTTCTACATGATTACTACCAACATCAGGCTGGGCAACTTCTTCGTAAAGACAAAGGATCCATTCGGCGAATGGTCTGACCCGATACGCCTGCCCGACGTTGGCGGAATTGACCCATCGTTCTTCTTTGACGACAACGGTAAGGCTTATATCGTCAACAACGATGCTCCCGAAGGGCCTGCTGAATACGACGGACACAGAGCCATCAAAGTAAGAGAGTTTGACGTTGCGACAGACAAGACGGTAGGACCTACGAAGGTTCTTGTAAACAAGGGCGTGCATCCCGAGGACAAACCTATCTGGATTGAGGGGCCGCACATGTATAAAATCAACGGCAAGTATTACCTCATGGACGCTGAGGGCGGAACTTCCGACATGCACTCAGAGGTTATATTCAGGAGCGACAGTCCGTTCGGACCGTTTGTTCCGGCAAAGCAAAACCCGATTCTTACGCAACGCCACCTGCCTGCCGATCGTCCCAATCCTGTAACGTGCGCAGGCCATGCCGACCTGGTACAGACTCCGGAAGGCGACTGGTATGCCGTGTTCCTTGCCTGCCGGCCGTATGACGGCAAGTCGGAAAACCTTGGACGGGAGACATTCCTCATGCCTGTCAGATGGAACGCCGACGGATTTCCATATATCACCGAAGGCAACGAGACCGTACCTCTGGTGTCGGAAGTCAAGGGGGCCACACGAGGAAATGACGTTACCTTCGGCAACTTTACTTACAAAGACGACTTTTCAAGCGCTGAACTCGACCTCGGCTGGTTCTCACTGCGCGCCCCGGCAAGCACTTTCTGCTCATTGTCGAAAAACAAGGGATACCTTACCATGCCGTGCATTGACGTAAAGGCATCAGAAATGAAGACGCCGGCATTAGTCACACGCAGAATCAGCCACCATAAATTTGAATGTTCAACGCGCCTTACTTTTTCTCCCGCACAGGCAGGCGACAAGGCTGGCTTGATGTTATACAAGGACGAGAACCATCAATACCTGCTATGTGTGGTCAAGACCAATGACGGCAGACAGGTAGAGGTACTGAAGGTTTCGGACGGAGGAGCCGAGGAGGTAATGGCATTCTCACCGATAAACAATGACAATAATGATATAAGCCTTAAGGTTACATCCGACGGGCCGACGTTCAGTTTCCACTACTCAAAGAACGGAAACGATTGGGAAACCCTCAAAACCGGCGTTGACGCATACTATCTTACAACACGCAACGCAGGCGGATTCACCGGCACTACAATCGGACTGTATACATCATCTAAATAGAACAAGGCAACGCCGAATGGTCTCAAGGCAAATCAACGGCCGTTAGTTAATAGCTGACGGCCGTCTTTGTATCCCGGCATGAGCGGTCAGAGCTACATAAAAATCAATAATTCACGCAAAACAGCAAAAGACTTTCTTTTTGAATTTCTCTAAATACGGAGAGAGGCCTCGCCGTAAAAATATAGCCAAGCTGTACGTAAATAACGCAAAAAATCATGTGCAAACATAAAGCATTGGCACTCAATATGATAAAGCAGATATGCGCTAAAATGTGCAAACAACATGGCATTTTTAACCTCTATCCGAGACCTTAATTAACACAAAAGACCATATTTCACACCACCAAAAGCCGTCCTGACACTTTGCCCGGACGGCTTTTTACAACCACAAACATGGCATTTTGCGGTGTAAAACGCCATGTTTCGCAATGCGATAAACGGCATTCTACACTCCACTGAAGCTTCTATGACAAGAAGAGAACTCTATTTCGGCCATTAAGGTGAACATTTTTCATTTTACATATTGCCACGTTTCAACTGGCTTTACATATCACAACGTCATATTGTCGGAATTTTTGTACGGCACGAAAATCTGCCAACACATCCGCATAAACCCATTATTAACTCTTATTATGAATAAAAAACATTTTTCCGACAGTACAAAATGCCAGTTCTTACGTCATATACATAAAAAAGAATCATGGCATATAAGAAGAATTTATGGTTTACATTAATAGCCGTGTTGCCGGTATTGGCCTTGAACGTCAGTGCCGGCAACATTGTTTTAAATGAAAATACAGTCGGGGCAAAGGCTATGCCGGCAGTAATCGAAGACATAGCCGGCACTCCGTTCAAGATGAAAACCCCTGAACGTCCCACGTTCCCCGACAGAACGGTGACGGTAAACAAAGGCTCAATAGGTGCCGACGGAAAAATCACCGAGGCAATAAACGGACTCATTGCCGACATATCGAAACGTGGCGGAGGAACGGTAAAAGTGCCGTCCGGACACTGGATGTCAGGACGCATCGTGCTGAAAAGCAACGTCAACCTGCATTTGGAAGAAGGCGCGGTGATAGAGTTTTCAGGTTCGATAGACGACTATCAGCCAGCCGTATTCACAAGGCATGAGGGTATAGAGATAATGGGCGCCGGAGCATTTATATACGCAAACAAAGAGAAAAACATAGCCCTGACCGGCAAAGGCACAATAATGGGGCCGCCGATGAGCGCCTCAATGCGCACACTGCCCAACGGCAAGAGCGTTGTAGAGAACGACGTACCCCATGACATGCCCGTAAAACAACGTATTTGCGACGGCTATGAAGGACGCACGTTCTACCGTCCAAAATCATTCTCGCCGATAAACTGCAAGAACGTACTCGTAGAAGGCGTAACATTCGAGCGCAGCGTATTGTGGAACGTCAACCCTGTGTATTGCGAAAACGTCATAATACGCGGTATAACGGTCAACTCAACCGACGTGCCCAGCGGCGACGGAATAGACATTTCGTCATGCAAGAACGTATTGATAGAATACTCTACGCTGAACTGCGGCGACGATTGCTTCACGCTGAAAGCAGGCAGGTGTGAAGACGGGCTGCGAGTAAACCGCCCCACGGAGAACGTCGTGATACGCTATTGCCTAGCCAAAGAAGGACACGGAGGAATAACCTGCGGCAGCGAAACCGCCGGAGGCATAAACAACGTGTACCTGCACGACTGCCTGTTCTACGGCACACGCACCGGATTCCGCTTCAAGACAAGACGTAACCGCGGAGGGACTGTAGCCGGAATAACCTACGAGAACATACGCCTTGTAAACGTACGCGAGGCTTTCACATGGGACCTGCTCGGCTCGGCTACATACATGGGCGAGCTCGCACGCCGATATCCCCCGCTCGACATAACGCCACTTACGCCGACTGTAAAGGACATAACAATACGCAACTTCACCGTCGAATCGGCCGACAGGCTGCTTACCGTCAACGGAATACCGGAAATCCCGTGCTCAAACATACTTATCGAAAACGGGGATATAAGGACTAACCGCATAATAAGAACGATGAACGACGCTGACGGATTCACCTTCCGTAACCTTGAGATACAAGCAACCAACAACAGAATGACCATTGACGACAGCCGCAACATCACATTTGACAACGTGACATTTCACATACCCGACAACACACTTGACATTGAGATAAAAGGCAAAAAAGCCGGCAACATAACAATAAAGGACGGCGACAAGACTATAAAATGCCATAACGGACTGAACCCTCTCGATTGAAAGGATTAAAAGCCGGTTGAAAAAATTATTATATTTAAAATAATTATGTAACAGTAGCATTCCGTCATTAGAAAATCGTTTGCTTTAGAGCACTCAATTGATACATAATGACGAAATGCTACTTTATTATGCAATGATAAAATCCATGCACTTTTAACCAAAGTCGCGTAATAACTCCGTCAATATTATTCCAGGCGCAATCCGTAAAAACTTTTTATCAAAAACGGATTCCATAAGGTTCATTAATTTGTCGGTCTGTAAATAATTGTATCATAGTATGCAATATTTCAAACCTCAAGCTGTTATATATTAAGTAACGGTTCTATTGAAACTCTCTATGGATATTTACATCTTCTGGATTATAGGCGTATTCACCATAAGTGCTATTTGCGGATTTATCTTTATACCGATTATCCTCAATTTCTGCAAAGCAAAAAAGCTTTATGACATCCCTAATGCCCGTAAAATACATAAAAACGCCATACCCAGACTCGGTGGCATATCTTTCATGCCAAGTATGTTTATCGCGTTTGCCGTTGCATTAGCCATCATCAATTCTACACATAGACAGATTACAATCAATCTATGGAGTATGTATTTCCTGGCGAGCATTGTCCTGATTTACATAATGGGAATTGTAGACGACATCCTTGGACTACCTCCTGCAATAAAATTTATTGTGCAAATAGCCTCTGCGTGCCTCTTACCTATTTCGGGTTTGTATATAAACACGTTACACGGATTCTTTGGTATACACGAGATTCCATACCACATAGGTTTTCTACTTACCGTCTTTATAATAGTGTTTATCGACAACGCCATCAATCTAATCGACGGCATAGACGGACTCGCCGCAAGTCTTGCAATTCTTGCTTTGGGCGGTTTCCTGTACATTTTCGCTTCACAAGGTATTTGGACATACTCTATACTTATCGCAGGGCTAATTGGTGTTCTCGTTGCCTTTCTCTATTTCAACCTTTTCGGAAATGCAGCCAATAACCGAAAGATATTCATGGGCGATGCCGGAAGCCTGACCCTGGGTTTCATACTTGGATTCCTGTGCGTGAAATATACCATGCATAACCCCGCAATAAAATTCTATCAAGTCATTGACTTTATCATGGCTTTCACATTTATACTTATTCCAATGTTTGATACGGTAAGGGTTTCTCTCGTAAGAATATGCCATGGAGGGTCACCGTTTAAAGCCGACAAGAGACACATCCACCACAAGTTCATGCGTGCCGGACTGTCGCAACACCAAACACTTACGTGCATAATTATTCTTGCGGTGGCATATATAGCTATCAATGCGGCGTTGCTCAACATTATCAGCAATACTTACGTATTCATGATTGATATCGCCATCTACATCAGCATTAACATTATGCTCAATTATTTTATAAGGAAAAAAGAGACACTTGAAGCTGCGGTATAACTTCTTGTAATGTCAGCAATAATCCGGCCTGCATTTATTAAGTATCCAAAAGAGGTTCTTCCGCAGTTTTGTTGGATGGCCTTTCAGCAACATAAAATTGAGCACATCGAGTTTTTCGGTTCATCCGCAGTTCAGTTGGATGGACGAATCATGAAGCGCAAAGAGTCTTAGCTTAAAATAATCATCGTCCCTGAATCCGTAAGCATTTCTTTTAAGGACTTTAATTTT
>NZ_JACJJG010000209.1 GCF_016899855.1 Marseilla massiliensis | reverse complement strand
TGAAGCGCAAAGAGTCTTAGCTTAAAATAATCATCGTCCCTGAATCCGTAAGCATTTCTTTTAAGGACTTTAATTTTGTTGTTAATCCCCTCGACTTTGGCAGTTGAGAAATGGCAGTCGTACCATGCGAGAATGCCGGTTCTGTGCGCCATTATCGTTGCAGCCATCCTTGCGAGCCGTGGCACCTTGCTCTGTCTTGCCTGTTCCACCCATGCGTAAAGTTCCTTTTCGGCGTTGTCCTTGGTCGGCTGCATCCAGATTTGCCTCATGGACTCTTTCATGTAATAAGCTTTCGAGAGCGGCTCGTTCATGGCCAGTGCGTTGTCGAGCCTTGTGCGGTGTTTCCCGTCAAGCACGTCCTCGGCATTCCGTAGCAGCAGGTAGCGCGTGCCGAGGAGCACCCTGCGCCGCATGACGCTCCTTTCGTGCCTGTACAACGTACGCCGGATGTCATCGAGTGCGTCGTTCATGAGTCTGACAACGTGGAAATGGTCGAACACGAGTGTGGCCTGCGGGGCGTTTTCCAGTACAGAGGCGACAAATGCCGGCGACAGGTCCGTGGCCACGTAGCGTATCATGACGCCATGCCTCCTGACGCGTTCCCAGAACGGCAGCAGGGCGTCGCCGCCGCGCCCCCTGCCCACATGGATGATACGTCCGGTATCAATGTCTACGACAATGGTGCGGAATTCCACGCCACGCCTTATCGAGAACTCGTCTATGCCTATGTTGCGCACGCCCTTGAGGGACACGGGGGTGTAGCGGCGGCGCAGGTACTCCTTGTGTATCCTCTTTACCGTGTCCCAGCTTACGGACAGCAGCGTTGCCACAGACTTTATCGTGCATGTCTTAAGGAGTACTGCCGCATATTGGGCAAAGCGGTGGGAGTAATGGCGGTTGCCTGTGACGAAAGGTACGCTCTCCTGACATACGTGCCCGCATTTGGGACATCTGTAGCGGCGGATGCGTACACGTAACAATGTCTTGCGTAAACCGAACGGTACGCACAGAATGTCACGAATCCGGCTGCCGTCAAGGGATATTCCGATATTGCCGCAATGGCGACAACATATTTTCACATGCTTCCGCTCTATTTTCAAGATTGTTTTATTATCTTTGTGGCATTGACCCGTCACGCGGTATCCGCGTACACCATAAACTTTACACAGGAAGTTGCTGTTCATCGTTTTTTGTTTTTTTGTTCAACTGCAAATATACGATTTTTACAGCGACTTCCTTTATCTTTCACTTTT
>NZ_JACJJG010000208.1 GCF_016899855.1 Marseilla massiliensis | reverse complement strand
GACATTTGTCTTAACTCCTTAACTTCTTTACTCCTTAACTCCTAACAATAAAAAGATTATGTCAACAAAACTCTGGGAAAAGAACTTTGAGGTGAACAAGGAAATCGAGCGCTTCACCGTAGGTCGTGACCGTGAGATGGACATGTACCTGGCCAAGTACGACGTGCTCGGCAGCATGGCTCATATCACCATGCTTGAGTCGATAGGGCTGCTCGAAAAGGCGGAACTCGGACAGCTTCTCGCCGAATTGAAGGACATATACGCCTCGTGCGAGCGCGGAGAGTTCGTAATCGAGGACGGCGTTGAGGACGTGCACTCACAGGTTGAACTGATGCTCACCCGCAAACTTGGCGACATGGGCAAGAAGATACACAGCGGACGCTCGCGCAACGACCAGGTGCTGGTTGACCTAAAGCTGTTCATCCGCCATGAGATAAAGGAGATTGCCGACCTTGTGAAAGTTCTTTTCGACGAGCTTTTGCAGAAGAGCGAACAGTATAAGGCTGTGCTCATGCCCGGATATACACACCTTCAGGTAGCCATGCCGAGCTCGTTCGGACTGTGGTTCGGCGCCTACGCGGAGAGCCTTACGGACGACATGCTGTTCCTGCAGGCCGCGTGGCGCATGGCTAACCGCAATCCGCTGGGCAGCGCCGCGGGCTATGGCTCGTCGTTCCCGCTCAACCGCACGATGACGACCGGGCTGCTCGGCTTCGACTCTATGGACTATAATGTCGTTTACGCGCAGATGGGGCGCGGCAAGACCGAGCGCAACACGGCTTTTGCGATGGCCTCTGTCGCCGGCACGCTGGCCAAGATGGCCTTCGACGCATGCCTGTTCAACAGCCAGAACTTTGCCTTTGTCAAGCTGCCCAAAGAGTGCACTACGGGCAGCAGTATCATGCCGCACAAGAAGAATCCTGACGTGTTCGAGCTTATCCGGGCCAAGTGTAACAAGCTACAGGCGCTGCCGGTGCAGGTGACGATGATTATGAACAACCTGCCGTCGGGCTATTTCCGCGACCTTCAGATAATAAAGGAAGAGTTCCTGCCGGCGTTCGACGAACTGAAAGACTGCCTGCGAATGGCCGCTTACATAATCAACAAGATGGAGGTGAACGAGCATATCCTCGATGACCCGAGGTATGACCTGATGTTCTCCGTGGAGGAAGTCAACCGCCTTGCGGCCGCCGGCATGCCCTTCCGTGACGCTTACAAGAAGGTCGGATTGGACATTGAGGCGGGCCGGTTTACGCC
>NZ_JACJJG010000207.1 GCF_016899855.1 Marseilla massiliensis | reverse complement strand
CATTTGTCTTAACTCCTTTACTCCCTTTAACTCCTTAACTCCATTAAATATTCATACAACTTCTTGTAAAACGGGTGGCGGGTCATTGTCTGCACGTCGCCGAGTATTATGAGTTTCATGCGCGCCCGGGTTATCGCCACGTTCATGCGGCGCAGGTCCGAGAGGAAGCCTATCTGTCCGTCGGCGTTCGCGCGGACGAGGGATATGACGATGATGTCGCGCTCCTGCCCCTGGAAACCGTCCACCGTGTTGACCGATATCAGGCCCCGGTAGGGCTTGAAGAACTCCTTTTTCTTGATGAGCCGGCGCAACAGCTGCACCTGGGCGCGGTAAGGCGAGATGACGCCTACGTCGATACGCTCGTCAAGAATGCGCTGCTTGCCTATCTTGGTGAAGTATTCCTGCAGGGTGTCGAGCGTCAGCTGCGCCTCGGCACGGTTTATCCGGCCGAAGCTCTCGCCAACAAACTCTTCCTTGCCCTCCACGTCCGCCGTGTCAATCCACGCCATAGGGTTGTCGAAGTCGAGTATTCCGCGGAACCTGATTTGCGGCGCAGCCTCAACCATACCGCCGTAGAACCAGTCGCTCGAGAAGCGCATTATCTGTTCGTTCATGCGGTATTGCGTCTTCAGCAGCGTCACCACGTCGGGCTTCTGGCGCACGATGCGCTCCATGAGCGTGGTGCCCAGTCCGCCGCGCAGCGCCTCAATGCTCTTCACCGTGGGCGGAAGCTGGCAGTGGTCGCCCGCCAGCACTACCCTCGACGCCCGCCTGATGGCTATCCAGCAGGCAGGTTCGAGCGCCTGTGCGGCCTCGTCGATGAACAGCGTTCCGAACTTCTGGCCCACCAGCAGGCGGCTGGCGCTGCCCGCAAGGGTCGAGGCTATGACGCGCGCCTCGCCGAACAGCTCGGCGTTGATACGTATCTCAAGCTCCGTGGCGCGGCTCTTCAGGCGTTCGATTTTCTGGTGATAGCCCTCGTCGCGCCGCCGCTTGCGGTTCTGGCGCAGCTTGCGTATCGCCTCTCGGATACTCCATAGCTGCGGATAGTCGGGGTGGTCGGCAAACCGTCGTTCGTAAGTGAACGACAGCATCTTGTCATTCACCTTCGTGGGGTTGCCTATGCGCAGCACGTTGACGCCCCGGTCGACCAGCCGTTCGCTGATCCAGTCTACGGCCATGTTGCTCTGCGCGCATACGAGCACCTGGTTCTCGCGCCTCAGCGTCTCGTATATGGCCTCAACGAGGGTGGTCGTCTTGCCCGTGCCCGGCGGTCCGTGAACTATTGCCACGTCCTTGGCGCGCAGCACGTTGTTCACCGCCTGCTCCTGCGCG
>NZ_JACJJG010000206.1 GCF_016899855.1 Marseilla massiliensis | reverse complement strand
CCTTGAATTTATCTTCTGAACAAATCCTTGATTCCGTCCATGTCGAACGAAAGAGTGAAGCGCAGGGTCTGGTCGAGGGGCGTGATTTATGGCTCGGAGGTATAAAAATAGAGCACAGCATGGGCTTGTTGGGCCACAGCGACGCCGATGTTCTCATCCACGCGATATGCGATGCGCTGCTTGGTGCTGCCAATATGCGCGACATAGGCTACCATTTTCCGGATACGTCGGCCGATACTTTAAACGTCGACAGCAAGATTTTGCTGCACAAGACGGTAGAGCTGATAGCCACAAAGGGATATACTGTCGGCAACATCGACGCCACGGTGTGTGCCGAGCGGCCTAAAATAAATCCGCACGTGCCGGCCATGAAGGCTTGTCTTGCCGAGGTTATGGGTACCGACGAGGACAATATTTCCATTAAGGCGACCACCACTGAACGCCTCGGATTTACCGGACGCGAGGAGGGTATAAGCGCATACGCCGTGGTGCTGATAGCCAAGGACTGACTCCCTTAACATCTCCGATATAATTGATGGTTTTAGATGATAATCCAAAAGGCCGTCTTTCGCATTGCGAAAGGCGGCCTTTTAGCGTGCAAGAGACGGCGTTTGGGAAGCTTAAAGACCGTCTTTTGCAAATCCGTTAATAATCAACCGTTCAGCGATATAGCCCGTGTGCGTCAATAAACTCAGCCACGCGTGGCGGTACGAGATGGCTGAACGGCTCTCCTTCGGCTATCAGGCGGCGCACCTCGGTGCTGCTGCCCGGAACGAGTCCGGTATCGGCAAGCGTCACTCCGGCGGGCAGTGTAGTGGCGTCGAGCGCCGTGCCTTCGCGCGGATACACCACTACGGGATAGTTGGCAAGAATATCACGCGCGGCAAACCATTCGTCGAAGCGTGCCCAGTTGTCGGCTCCTATTAACAGGGTGAAGCGTCTGTCGGGGTAGTCGCGGGCCATTGCCTGAAGCGTATGCCACATGTATGACGGCCGTGGCATGCCGAATTCATAGTCGCATGCCGTCATGCGCGACTCGTTCTCGAGCGCGAGGCGTACCATCTCGAGGCGCATGTTGTCGTCAAGAAGGTGGAGCGCCCGCTTAAACGGGTTTTGCGGAGACACAACGAACCATATTTCATCGAGCCGTGCGACGGCAAGCAGCCTGCGCGCAAGCTCTACATGGCCGTTGTGTACGGGGTTGAACGTGCCGCCGAATATTCCTGTTTGGAGCATAGATAATATATTATTGGAGTTAAGGAGTAATGGAGTAAAGGAGTTAAGACAAATGACTTGTTGAATGAAAAGGTGAGAAGGTGAAAAAGTGAAAGACATTTCTACTTACTCCTTCCATCCTTACTCCTTTACTCCTAAAC
>NZ_JACJJG010000205.1 GCF_016899855.1 Marseilla massiliensis | reverse complement strand
TCGAACTTGACTGGAACACAGGGAACATCTACATAACCAAGGGAACTGCAAAGACCTATCCCTGCATGGTGGCTCATTTGGATCAGGTACAGAAATATCATCCTACAGACTTCACGGTAATTGAAACCAAGGACTTATTGTTTGGTTATAGTCCCAAAGAAAGGAGTTTTTGCGGATTGGGAGCTGATGATAAAAACGGTGTATGGTTATGCCTTCAATGCCTCCAGAAGTTTAACGAAATAAAAGTTGCATTCTTTGTGGGTGAGGAGGTCGGTTGCATCGGAAGCTCAAAGGCAAACATGGAATTCTTTAACGACTGTCGCTTTGTAATACAGCCGGACAGAAGGGGTAATTCTGATGTAATAACCCAAATCGGCTTCATGGACATTTGCTCGGACGATTTCATAAAGGACATAACGCCTGAAAAGTTTGGCTATACACCGACAGAAGGAATGATGACCGACGTTGAGCAACTGAAGGAGAACGGATTAAATGTTTCCTGCATCAACATAAGCTGCGGTTATTACGAACCACATACGGACAATGAGTTTACAGACAAGAACGACCTGATGAAATGTTTAGTTTTTATCGAGCACATAATCACACATTGCACCAAGGTATATCCTCATGAGCCGGGACGGATGAAAGGTTACGACTGCCAGTTGGTATGGTGGGAACAGTATGAGGAAATGTATGAACTGGTAAGGGATTCGCTTATTTCAGACCCTACATTGACACCTGCCGACCTGCATTCCTTTTATCATGAGGAATACCCCTTGCTCGGACTTGACGACTTCGCGATGATATATGACGATGCAGCAGCAGAACTCTACTACGAAAGAAATGAAGATGTAGCTTAGTCAAATATCATACTCTCTTATGTCGCTGAATACCAACCAATTAACCATAAAAGACAAATGTCAAACCAAAAGACGGCAAATGAGGCTCTAATACATGGCCTATTGGAATGCAAAACACGGTCTTTTACAATGCGTTTGATGGCCTTTCAGAAATTGGTTGATATTCGATGTAATTTTAATCAACAAAACATCAATTTCAAAACAATAAAAATAAAGACAATAACGGTTATGAACACAACAGAAAACAGAACTTCAATAGCAAGATACATTTGGAGAATATTCCAGCACAGTGTAATCCCTTTAAGCTGGGGAATATGCTTCGCTTCGGTCAGGACTTTAAGTAATGGCACGGAGTTTCATGTACAGGGCTTCAAGATGACGGGTTATGTAAGAGTCGAGTATGACGAAGGCTCGGATACATTTACAGTTACCCTTACTCCTGACGAAAACCAAGGAAACAGGAAAATCATAGAAAACGTTTATCTTGACAACCTTATTTCGGTAATAGACGGAAACGTGGAATATTGCGAAAATTATGAAACAAGAGTAAGACAATGGCTAAGGAAACAGGCAGTCTGATTATGGGATATTCAAGTCTTTACAGGAATTACGGTTGCAGAAGAAAATCA
>NZ_JACJJG010000204.1 GCF_016899855.1 Marseilla massiliensis | reverse complement strand
CTTTGTTGGACTCTTTCGCATTGTTTTACACATTTTTTATTGTTCATAAATGTGTCAACTTTTGCCAGGACAAGACAGGATGTTACGCAGGCGGAATGTTGCCGTACTGAGGAAGGTGTTAAGCCGTCATGCGAAAAAAGTAAAATTGATACATCAATCTGTAAAAACGGTATAGCTCTTTACCTGAATCGTTACTAATTTTGCAACGTGAAACAATACCTGTAAACATGAGAAAAATATGTAGAACTTTGATTGCTGCGGCGCTGGCAGTGCTCGCATGCAGTCCGATTAAAGCACAAAAGAATATGGAAAACGTACTTAACGAAAGGCAGCAGAGCATTGTTGCCATCGCATGTCTTGAGGCCAAGGGCGACATCGACGGCCTGAAGACGGCCATCAACGAGGGTCTTGACGCCGGACTTACCGTAAGCCAGGTGAAGGAAGCCCTCTCACATCTTTACGCCTACACGGGTTTCCCGCGCAGCCTCAACGGCTTAGGCGCCCTGCAAGGCGTGCTCGACGAGCGCAAGCAGCGCGGAATAAACGACCCGGAGGGCAAGGAAGCCGACCCGCTGCCCGAAGGATACGACGCCCTGAAGCAGGGCACTGAGGTGCAGTCTAAACTCACGGGCCGCGCATATAACTATACTTTCGCTCCCGCTACGGACTATTACCTGAAGGCTCACCTCTTCGGTGACATCTTCGCCCGCAACAACCTGACCCACGCACAGCGCGAGCTGGTTACCGTGAGCGCCCTTTCGGGACTTGAAGGATGTGAAGCGCAGCTCAAGTCGCACATAAACGGCGCGCGCAACATGGGCGTTACTGACGCCGAACTGCACTCTATCCCCGCCGTGCTTGCCGCCAAGGTGGGCGAGCGTGAGGCCTGGAGGGCACAAAAAGCGATAGCCGAAGTATTCGGAGAGGAATTTAACGGCGGCGAGCCTGTTAAGGACCCGATGTTCCCGAAGGGCCAGCCGAACACGGCATTCGCAAAATACTTCATCGGCGAGAGCTTCCTGGCGCCCCTCAGCTCGGGTAAGGTGCCCGTGTCAAACGTGACCTTCAAGCCCGGCTGCCGCAACAACTGGCACATTCACCACAAGGGCATACAGGTGCTGATTTGCGTCGGCGGCACCGGATGGTACCAGGAATGGGGCAAGCCCGCACGACTGCTGAAGCCCGGCGACGTGGTTGAAATACCCGAAGGTATGAAGCACTGGCACGGCGCTACGAAGGACAGCTGGTTCCAGCACATAGCGTTCACCGTAGCTGAAGAGGGCGCCTCGAACGAATGGCTCGAGCCGGTTACGGACGAGGAGTATAATAAACTGAAGTAGTTAGAGAAGTTAAAGGAGTTAACGCTCACTGCGTTCGCTAAGTAGTTAAAGCCATTACCTTTGTTTGGTTTGTGCCAATTAAGGAATACTAAACCAACAATTAGCAAGGGTAATGGCTTTAACTACTTAGCGAACGCAGTGAGCGTTAACTCCTTTAACTTCTCTAACTTCTTAAGAAAAAGCTC
>NZ_JACJJG010000203.1 GCF_016899855.1 Marseilla massiliensis | reverse complement strand
TTTATCCGAAAGGTCGAGTGAATAAAGGGCGTCGAACATTGCTTTCCTTCTATCTTCTTCCGTTGCGTCCTTCGGTAATACTGGTCTTTCAAATCTTGTTTTTGTCATAATTGTTTTGCTTTATAGTTTTGAATTAAGTTGAAACAAAAAAGGAGGGACACACGTCCTTTATTTAATTGATTGTGTATCTCTCCTTGTAAGTCAGTTGATGAACCAGGAATAGCCCTCAGTGTCATCGCCGTTTATCGCCTTCTGTATACCTATCGCAAAGTCAGTGCAGTTCCGGTTCCTCTCAAGCCACTTGTCGATATAGCTTTGTTTGACGGCCTCATTCCCGAGTTGCATAAGGTTCCAGCAGGTAAAGTCGTCACCGCTTGTTATTCCGAAGTCAGGGTTAGAAACATAATTCCTTACCATTGCATTGACAGCTGTATCTCCAACAATAAGCTGTGGCAGTTTTCTCTGTTCGTTCATTGGTAATGCTTGATATAACCTCATTCTACCTATGATTTTACAAAACAACTCCTCTGGTATAGGTGTCGCTCTCAATCCTTCAAGCTGGTGTAAAGTGTCGTCCATCCTAGGCTCGAAACCACCGAACAGCTCGAATGTCTTTTGCATTATATCAGCCTCGGTCAAACATTCAATAGTTCCCGAATAACCGTCACAGGTCAGCATTAAGTTTGAACATACACGGACCTGCCAGCCTACGAACACCTTGAACTTCATCGCCGATTTCCTGCTGTATAATTTGTCCTCGTTGTACGCCCTCACTCCTCCAATACAAAGATGTACAGTTTGTCCGTTGATGGTTCTTGTTAAATTGGCCACATGACAACAGAAAGCCATCCTTTGGTAGAATACGGTTTTCTCTTTTTCCGTAAGTTCGTATGCTTTCTTATGCTGGGCAGATGGGATACGACCGATTACAGGATGTGAAACCCTTAACTCAACTGGCGTAAGCTCACCGAACACATTGCTTGCCACCTTTGTAACAGCTCCGATGAAGTTCTGGTGGCTGATGGTCAATGAATTATCGCTGAATGTAGGTATGATATTTCTCTCGGTCAGTTCTTCAAGCGATATAGCCTGAGTATTGCTCTCGATGAAGTTAGGATGATTTTTACCTTTTGCTCCATCGTCATTTGTTATAACCTCACCCTCGAATGGCATGGTTATCGTCTGTTCCTGATTATCTTTTGTTCTCATTTTGTTTATGGTTTTAATCGTTGTTTACCCGATGTTGAAGAAATAAAGGACCGGACGTTGGGGCATTCTTATTATTTTAGCCTTAGTATCCGGTCGATTTGCAGCTGTGTCATTGATTGAGACTATACTGCATGATGTCTTGTTCTTCTTTGTCTTTTCCATGTTACGATGATTTAAAAGATGAAAAACTAAGGAGGCTCTCGCGATTCAATAAGTTTCACGATTACCCCCTGTAATTTCTTTATTCCCTTCAAGAGCGTAGCAATGCCCTCAAGGAAATTAATCAGTACGTCGAGGTCTTTTTCCCTAAGCACTCTCAACGTTGTTTGTTCCAGCTACCGAATCCAATGAAGCGGTAGTTTTCT
>NZ_JACJJG010000202.1 GCF_016899855.1 Marseilla massiliensis | reverse complement strand
ATGTCTTAACTCCTTAACTTCTTGACTCCTTAACTCCTGTTTAAACTCCTTCTAACTACTTTAACCACTCAAAAAAAGAAACTACAGTAGCTTTGGCAACTGATATAAGTGCATTGAGTTGCTTCCCTTGATAAGTATGCAACGGCCTTCCGGACGATGGGCTGCAATTGCCTGCTTAACCTCTTCTACGTCATTAAACTTCCGGAATGGGCAGACTGTTTTCCCGAACTCCTTTCCTACAAGCCATACTTCGTCCAGACCTGAATCTTTCAGAAAGTCAACCACCTTCTGATGTTCCTCATTGCTTACCGCACCGAGTTCTCCCATATCACCCAATATGGCCATTTTGTTGTCGGCCTTCATATCCCTGAAGTTTGTAAGCGCAGCATTCATACTGGTAGGATTGGCGTTATACGCATCGATTATAAGGCTGTTGTGTGCGGTAACCTCCAGTTCGGAGCGGTTGTTCTTGGGTACATACGTTGCCAAGGCATGGTCCACCTGTTCAGGCTTAACCTCGAAATAAAGTCCTACACAAGCGGCAGCAAGCATGTTCATTATATTATAGCTGCCTATGATATGCGTACTTACATTATGCCAAGGGCCATCCTCATGGCGCCAACGGAAGTTCAGATACGGGTCGCATACGGTTACCTCGCCATTAACTTCGGCATCAGCCACGTCTGAAATGCCATACTTTATTCTAACCAACGAACCTGCAATCTCACTCAATATAGGGTCACCACTGTTTATGAAGACCTTGCCTCCATGGTCACGCAGATAATCGTACAACTCGCCTTTGGTACGTATCACGCCCTCAAACGAGCCGAAACCGGCTAAATGCGCCTTGCCGACATTGGTTATCAAGCCGTAGTCAGGCTCGACAATGTTCACCAGTGTCTTGATTTCACCGGGATGGTTTGCCCCCATCTCGATAACAGCCATCTCGTGCTCAGGCTTGAGGCGCAGCAATGTTTTCGGCACACCGATATGATTATTGAAGTTTCCCTCGGTATAAAGAACATTGTATTTTTCGCCCAATACGGCAGCAAGCAGCTCCTTGGTTGTCGTCTTGCCGTTGGTGCCGGTAACCCCGACGATTCTCGTCCCGAGCTTACGGCGGTGGTAGTTGGCAAGCTGTTGCAAGGCGGAAAGACAGTCGTCTACAACTATATATCGGCTGTCACCGGTCTCGGCAACTTCCTTTTCGTCTACCACGGCATACGCACAACCCTGTTCAAGCGCTTTGCCCGCGAAAGCATTACCGTTAAACGAAGCTCCCTTAAGAGCAAAGAAAATTGATCCTTCTGGGCATTCACGACTGTCGGTAGTAACGGTCGGATGCTCCAAGAAAATTTTGTAAAGTCCTGATATATCCATTATAGTACTTTTATTGCACGGCAAAGATAGTGCAAGACGAGCGAAATGCAAAATAAAAGTGAGGGAAACGAAGTTTTATTTTCATTTCCGAGGCGATGCCTATTTTATCAAAAGATAGTGCAAGACGAGCGAAATGCAAAATTTAAAGGTGAGAAAGTGAGAAGGTGAGGAGGTGAGAATATAAAAATGTGGGAAAGGATAAATTATTATATC
>NZ_JACJJG010000201.1 GCF_016899855.1 Marseilla massiliensis | reverse complement strand
CCTAAGAAACCGTCACTCAATATTGACATCATTGATAAAAGCAGGCTTATTGCATAAGATTATTATACCGAACTCACGTTAATGATATATTTTTTGGTCGTGATATTCTTTACCTGTTACAGTTTTGTTCATTGTGCATTTTGTTCTTCTGGATTTTCATTTGCCTTTCATTTATCGGTTTTTATCAACAGGCAGTATCTTATCAGGCAGGTTATTTCGTTGGATTAAGTTATGGTGTTAGTGTTGAATTGTTTGTTGTATTATTCAGTATTTTTGTTGTTTTTGAAGTTGGAGTATATTTTGCATTTTATCATTATCTCAACCTTACACTTACAATACAACATTGCTTTACACTGATACAACTTTCCTTATTTCAACCAACATGGACAGAAAACAAACAAATCAATCTTTCAACCAATAAAACAAATCAACCAACTTATCTGTCCTTGTAATATTCCTGACCAACTTATTTATTTTACTTAACCGAACAAAAACCAAACCCAACAAGATAAAACCATATCTAAACTACATGACAAGTTTTCAATAATGGCGCTAAGTTAAGAGTTTTGTCAGGTTATTTTATGTTTCATGTTTTGTTGTAATTATTTTTATTATCGTATTTATTTTCAGTTTCGTTATTATTGTATTCATATCTTGTCGTTATTTTACTGATTGAACATTGATGATACTTTTTACTTATCCAATATTACAAAACCAACATTATAAGACCAAACAAATACACTAAACTGATACTATTTTTCAATCCTGATGCTACTTTCATTCCCTGTTGTATTATTGTGGTTTAAAAAAGGATAATAAAAGGAGATAACAAAAGAAATGAAAGAAAAGAGGGTACTTCGTCCCAAAACAGTGGTAGAGAAGAGGAGGATTTTTCTTTTTGTTTTATCACCACATCTTCACCACTGTCGATACCGCGAAGCAGGTCTTTTAATTAACTTTTTATTACCCTTTTATTATCCCATTATTTCACCATTGTATTACCCTTTATTACCCACCTTAATACAATACTACACGTCTTTTTTTACTTCTCTATATAATTAACATGAGGGTCGAAAAAAGACGTGTATGATATTTCCCTGTTTTCATCATATTATAACATTGAACAAACCACGAACAACAATTATAAAGCATATCATCCAACCATATTCCATTGATACATTTTTGTCTCTCTACCATCTTACTTCCCGTTTATGGTAAATTGTGGTAAAGGGTGGTAATACAATAAAACATGGCCGGACAATATTATAAGCCAAACAATTTATAAAATCCTGATTGTTTTAAGGAAAGGTCAAAACTCCGACACGATAACTAATGTAATGCCAATCATGCCCAAAGTGTTAATCAGGGGTTCATATTTTCGTCTTTCATGTTTTGCCCTCTTAATCCCCAACATATCAAGAAAATCAAACGTAACCTCTTTCCTGAACCCTTTTCCTTGGACTATGGCTTCCTGCATTCTATAGTCACTCCCTGCCAAGGTTATAATCTCGCTTTTGGTATTGCTCCTGATTTTCATGCCGTCTAGTTTCACCTTCCAGTCTTCATGTATCATAGGGCTTATCGGTATTAACTTGTTCTTGTTGAAATACGAATCCAGCCT
>NZ_JACJJG010000200.1 GCF_016899855.1 Marseilla massiliensis | reverse complement strand
TTTGCCCTAAATATTTTTGTAAAGAGTGGGTGGCGGACGGCGCGAGAACGTATTACCGAGGGTAAAAACCGTAAGTATTATATGCCTGTTTACTTACAATCAACCATATGGATAGTGAATATGTATGTTAACCGCAAGCGTAGCGGCAAGTTTACGTTTCAAATCCAAAAGGCCGTCTTTTAGCTCCCCGTTTACGGCCTTTTACGTGGCGATATGCCGTCTTTCATATTACGGAAGACGGCGTTTTACAGGCGTGATATCCAAGTATCCAACCGTTGGTCGTTGTCTCGGGTCACTGCGGCGGCCGACGGACTCGCCGCGTGTAAACCCGATTTTGCGTACGTAAAATTTGCATGACAGTTTTTTTCTTTGTAATTTTGAACAATATTTACCGTACATTAGGGCGCAAGCGACAACCCCAGCTTGGTATGCTGCCCATGACTCGACTATATGATGGAAACGTTCAATATAAGTAACCGGCGCTATTTGGGCAACAAATACAAGTTGCTTGGGTGGATAAGAAGCGTTGTTGACGGCAACTGCGAAGGCGTACGCTCATTTTTCGACGTGTTCTCGGGCACGGGTAGCGTGGCCTCGGCGTTTACCGACAAGCGCCTTGTAGTATGCGACATGATGTACAGCAACTATCTTGCCGCGCTGTGCTGGTTCTCGCCCGAGCCTGTCGACCGTGAACGGCTGGCGCGCCTGCTCGACTACTATAACGCCTATGACGCCTCTAACGAGGACAACTACATGTCGCGCAACTTCTCTGACACTTACTTCAACACGGCAACGTGCCGCAAAATAGGATTCATCCGAGACGACGTGGAGACACGCTACGCCAACCGTGAAATAAACAGACGCGAGCGAGCCTCCATCATAACGTCGCTCATCTACGCAATGGACAGGATAAGCCACACGTGCGGACACTACGACTCCTTCATCCGCGACGGCAAGTACGACGGCGCGCTCGAGCTGCGCATGCCGCAGAACGACGCGCCGATGAACCCTGACAACCGCATCTACTGCGCCGACTCAAACACCATAGCCGACCGTGAGGAGACCGACGTGGCCTATCTCGACCCGCCGTACAACAGCCGCCAGTATTGCGACACGTACCACCTGCTGGAGAACGTGGCGCAATGGCGCCAGCCCGAAGTGTTCGGCGTAGCGCGCAAGATGGACAGGAGCACCATGAAGAGCAGGTACTGCAAGAGCGCCGAGGCTGCCGAAGCGCTCGAGGAACTTGTCATGAAACTGCGCAGCAGGTACATCCTCCTGTCGTACAACAACAACGGCAAGAAGCTGCAATGCCGCTCAAACGCCAAAATTTCCGACGAGGAGATAATAAGGATTATGTCGCTGCGCGGCGAGGTTAGGGTGTTCAACATGAGCCACAGAGGCTTTGACGCGGGCAAGAGCGAACTCAACAAGGACAACCAGGAAAGGCTATTCCTATGCAGCGTAAACAGGTAAAGAACTACATATCGTCGCCGCTGAACTACATCGGCGGCAAGGCAAGGATACTGGACCAGATATTGCCTTACTTCCCGGACGGCATTGACGTGTTCGTCGACCTGTTCTGCGGCGGGTGCAACGTAGGCATGAACGTCAAGGCAGGACACACTGTATACAACGACAC